>DAOSUG010000011.1:0-2416 GCA_035378545.1 Micropruina sp.
CGAGTCAGACGTCGTCACCGCCACGAAGCCACGGGTGCCTTCCCTCCAAGTCCCCGACTGCTTGTACCACCCCTTGACCTTGTCGTTGTGGGAGTACGTGTAGGCGGCGTTCAGGTCCTGGCACGCACTGGCTCCGTCAAGATCCCACACAGCCGAACTGCCAGGAGCGGTGGCGGTCCATTTCTCCAGGCCCAGGCAAGCGGCGCTGGCCTGGGGTGCGGTTGCGATCAGGCTTGCAGCCACCAACGCGCCTGAGGCCACCAACGTTGCGATCTTCTTCATGACGAGTTCCCTTCCTCTAGCTGATGCGAAAACGGACGCGGTGAGAGCCAGCTGGCGTCACCGGGGAGGTGTCCGTCCGACTTCGGGGCGAATCAACCTCGCGATGTGAGTCTGATGCGAAATCCCCCTGCCGATCCGGCCGATCGTCCCGAACCTGACCGATCAGGCAGGATCGCGGGCAACAACTGGTCGAACGGATACATCCCGGGGCCTCAGCTCAGTGAAGGCAGCCGGGCCACCTGGGGATGATGTCGCAGATGCCCGCGGGAACCCGGGGCGTCGTAGTGATGGTCCGGGGCGACAACCCCGGTAGCGCGATGATCGCAGTGGCGACCATGCAGGCGAAGGCCGTGGCCCCGGAAAGGCGTGTGTGCATGATCCGATCGTGGCGGCTGCGCGACCGCGACAGATCCGATACCGCCAGACCTGCTGACCGATCGGGCTACTTGGTTGTCCAGAACTGTCCGGTCGGGCAGTCCACTGTTCAGGGCGGCCGCGCGCGCGACAGTTAGAGTGATCATGGATAGAGGGAGACTGAATGCTGAATCGACAGCCCGCACTCGGCCGATTCCTCAACGGCGGATTTGACGTGTTGCTCGCTGCCGCGCTAGCCGTCCTTGCCTCGGTGGCGCATGCGACGCGAGGCGAGATGACCCCGGCGATCATTGATCTGGCCGCCTGTCTCTCGGCCGCCCTCACGACGAAGTGGCCCCGTGTTGCTGGCGTTGCCCTTGGGGCGGTGCTGCTGACCCTGCTGTTCACCCCTCCTCAGTGGTCCTCGCTGGGCGAGTACGCCGCGCTGATTCCGATCCTCGGCACAGGCATACGCGGCCAGCGACGGACACGTGCATGGATGACGGTCTACTACGGGGCGGTTCTTGCTGCGTTGACTTACGAGGACGTCTCGGGTGGCCCAGTGGTGGTGTTCGGGATCCTCGCTTGGGCCGCGTTGATTGCGGTGCTGTGGGGAATCGGCAACCTCTTCACGGCCTACCGTGATGCACAGGCCAAAGCTCATGCAGCCGCGCTGCAAGGACAGCGGCTCAGCGTGGCACGCGACCTTCACGACACGGTCGCCCGAGAGTTGACCCGAGCGTCTCTCCACGCCCAGGCGGCATTCGATGCACAGCCAACGCCGGCTCTGGAGAGCGTAGTGACCGGCATCCAGCGTGCCTCCGCGGAACTCCGCTGGATGCTCGCACTCCTGCGCGACCCGTATCCAGCACTGCCCACCGACACTCTCAATGGCACAGCTCCCGAGGCTCTTGTCGAAGCCACCGCCGCCCTCCGCGCTCGCGGCTTCACCATCACCACGACAGCGGACGGGAATCTCGACATGATCCCGGCCGCGCTGCTCCCCACCGTCCGCGCGGTCATCGGTGAGGCCTGCGCGAACATTGAACGTCACGCCGACCCGGAACAACCGTGCGCCATCATCGTCAGCGTGAGCGGGAATACTCTGGACGCTCTCTTTCTCAACGGGCTCGGCGCGGGGGAGGACGCACCTAAGTCGGGCGGGATGGGACTCGTGGGCCTCCGAGAACGCCTCGCGCTCGTCGGCGGAGAGCTCGGAACCGAACAGGAGGGCTCCCAATGGATCGCCCGCGCCACCATCCCACTCTGAACCCGCGCATCACCGTGATGCTCGTCGACGACGATCTCTTGGTTCGCACCACCGCGTCCGACCTGCTTGGGCGCCATCGCGACCTAGCTGTCATCGGCGTCTTCGCCGACGGGCACGACGCACTGCTCGCCGCGGCCACCAGCCCGCCGGATGTCATGGTTGTGGACATCTCTATGCCAGCGATGAGCGGCTCTGAACTCACCCGCCGCGTTCGCGAACAACACCCGGCGACGCACGTCTTGGCCTACACGTCACTCGCAGACGAACAGTCGCTCTCGGAGATGCTCAACGCCGGAGCTGCCGGCGTGGTCTACAAGGAAGCCTCAGTCGGTTCGGTTGCAGACGCGATCCGGGCCACCCACGTCGGGCTGTCCGTACTTTCGCCCCGCTTCAGCAGCCGACTTGCCCGACCCGAACTCGAGGAGCCGCTCACTGATACCGAAACCGACATTCTTCGCCTCGTCAGCCGCGGCATGACCAACGAGCAGATCGGCGACCACATCAATCTGA
>DAOSUG010000011.1:2426-13586 GCA_035378545.1 Micropruina sp.
AAGGCTCGGCGCCAATAACCGTGTCACCCTCGCCGTAGCGGCAGTGCATCTGGGACTTGTCGGGCGGTCACAAGCAGAACGGCGACCGAGGCCAGGTCCGTCGCCGACTACTCGACCTGACTGAAGTCCTGCCGAGGCACAGGCGCGAAGCCAGGCGGCTCGCGCACCTTCTGGCGCTCCCCCGCGTTGTGCCTGCCCATCATGCGTCCAGCAGGCTGGGCTGTCCGGAGCCGGAGGGTCGCTCTTGCGCCGTCCGCCGTGCCGCTGTGGTCTGCTTGCCGGGGATGGCCAGCGCGACCTGGGAGAGGCGCTCGGCGATGAGGCGGTCTCGATCGGCAGCGGTGTGTTGGTAGATCATCGCCATCGCCGGGGTGGTGTGGCCAAGGCGTCCCATCAGGTCGGCCAGGGTTGCGCCCGACTGCGCGGCCAGCACCGCCCCGGTGTGGCGCAGGTGGTGGAACTTCAGATCATCGCGTCCAGCGGCGGCTCGGGCGGCGTGCCAGGCGGCCTGGAAGCCCGAAGGACGCAGGTTGCGGCCTTCGGAGTCCGGGAACAACAGGGCGTCCGGACGCTTGGCGACGTACCGCTTGAGGTGGTCGGTGACCATCGGCAGCACGTGGGGAGGGATGGTGACGTCGCGGACGCCGGCGCTGGTCTTGGGTCGGTCGTTGGTGACCTGGCCCTTGGTCCACACGACGGCCCGGCGTATGTGCACGACGCCCTGCACCGGGTCGATGTCCTTGCGGCGCAGTTCGAACACCTCGCCGTACCGCAGGGCACACCAAGCGCCGAGCTGGACGGCCAGCCGCAGCTCCGCGGGCATCGCGGTCGTGATCGCCGCCAACTCCTCCAAAGTGGCGGGGTGGATCTGGGTCGAGCGTGGGACGCGTCCGGCGCCCTTGATGTGGGCCGGATTCTCCGAGAGTGGCACATCGGGATCGTTCTTGGCCGCGTTCAGGATCGTCCGCAGCAGGCTGTACGCCTTCGCCCTAGCCCGCGGAATCCGAAGGGCGCCCATCTTCCGGTACCAGGCCTCCACCTGGCCGGCGTTCAACTCGGCCAACGGGATGCCGCCCAGACCGGGCACGATGTGATTGGACAGCAGCAGCCGGTAGTCCTTCACCGAGGACGGACGCAGTGCCCGCGGGTCGTGAGGGTCACGCTCGCAGCGGTCCTCCAGCCACGCGGTCGCGTACACACCTACCGTGACGCCGCCCGGCGGCGGTTCGGGGTCGACGTAGGTCGGCCGACGGGACTGCGGCGACGACCACTGGTCGAGGTCGATCAAGCGGCGCTCGGTCGCCAGCCAGCCCTCCGCGTCGACCTTGGCGTGGAAGGTCTCAGGCGCCCGATGGAGATGGAGGTCCGGGCCGACGTAGGCCGCGCTGTACCGGCCAGAACGCTCCCGCCGAACCCGCCCGAAACCCCTTCTTCGCTGTGTCACCGCCACCACCTCCAGCCGTCCCTGGCCCACGAGCAGACCGTGAGCTGCGGGATCTTGCACAACATATGCACAACATAGGAGCCCACGTGAGCCCGTTCTTGCCCACTTCTGCGCACCTATTTCGACCCCGTTTCGGGACCATCATACCTAGTCAGAAGCGTGTTCACTAGGCCCGATAGGCAATCCTCGCAATTCGCATAATAGAGGTTCAACTCCTCTCTCGCGCACAAAAAGTGCCTCTGACAAGGGCAAATAGGACGAAGAGGCGGGAGGCGAAAACCTCTCGCCTTTCCTATGTCCGGGGCGTGTGGCGTGCTGCTGGCAAGGGCGAATGCTTCGCTGAGGTCGCCGGCGCTTCCTCTGGCTGGCCGACAAGTTCCCCACGCGTGGGGGTGTTCCCCACGCATTCCCCACGAGTTCCCCACGCCGTGAGGGATGGCCTTGCGACGCGTCCAGGGACGCCTTCCCGGACCGGTCTCGCTGGGTTAGGCCTCTCAGCAGCAGCCTGCCTTGGTTGCCAGCGGCAGTGAACGGTTCGGGAGGTCGGTGGGTTCGGCGGTGGGTCCGCAGCAGGTCTCAGTTGTGCCGGTGGTTTCCTGGGTGGGGTCGTCGTGTGACGCGCTGGGCTGGGCGAGCAGTTCGGCCGTGGCGAGGAGGCCGGCGCGGGTGATGAGGCCGGCGGGCACGGTTTCGTAGGTGGTGTCGTCGACGGTGATGGTGCGGCAGTCGTTGGGGCCGCAGACGTCGCAGCAGGGGCTCTGGCTGGTCGCGCCGCCGAGCCAGTCCTCGAGGGGTCGGCCCGCGATCAGGATGCGGTTGGACTCCGGTGGCGCTTGCTCGAACTGGGCCAGGTTGATGGTGGCCTCGGCCAGGCGCACGGTGATGCCCAGGGGGGCGAGGGCCGCGGTGAGGGTCGCGGCTGCCGTGCGTACCTCGCTGCCGGTGTCGCCGCAGCGGGGGCAGGTTTGGCCGGCGTCCACGAGGCGTTGCCAGGCGATGGTGAGGTCGGTCATGGGGTACTCCCGGTCATGGTGTGGGTGTCGGTGAGGGCGAGGAGTCGGGCGGCGCCCACGGGTTCGTCGAGCAGGACGGGCACGACGGCGACCCGGGCGGCCGTCTTCGTGACGGTGTCGATGGGGTCGGTCTCCAGGCGGGCGCGGCGAAGCAGCAGTGGGGCGGTCGGCCTGGCGGCGGTGAGGGATTGGTTGATGACCCACGCCCAGGGTGTGATGCCGGCGCGGGCGAGGTCGTCGCGGAACGCCATCGCCTCCAGCACCGGGGTCGGTTCGGGCAGGGTCACCATGACCAGGCGGGTGTAGTCGGGGTCCTGCAGGCGCATCAGCGGAGTGGTGAACCGGACGCCGGCCGCCATGGTCTTGACGGTGTCACGGTGGTAGGCGCCGGTGGTGTCCATCAGTAGCAGGGTGTGCCCGGTGGGTGCGGTGTCCATGACCACGAACTGGCGACGGGCCTGCCCGACCAGGGAGGAGAACTGCTGGAAGACGGCGATCTCCTGGTGGCATGGGCTCTGCAGGTCCTCGGCGAGGGCGGCCAGCGCGTCGGCGTCCAGGCCCTGGCCCTGGGTGGCCATCACGTGGGCCCGGTAGTCGGCGATCGCCTGGGCGGGGTCGACCCGCGACAGCGTCAACGACGGCAGGTCGGGGGTCTCGGTGACGGTGGCGTCCAGGTGCGCCGCGGGGTCGGTGGTGGTCAAGTGGACCCGGTGACCGCGTGCGGCCAGCCCGACCGCGAGCGCCGCCGCGATGGTGGTCTTGCCGACCCCACCTTTACCCACACACATCACCAGCCCGTGACCGATGGCGGCGAGTTCGTCGACGAGGGCGTCCAGGCCCGGCAGTCCTCCGGCGGGCAGTGGGGCGGCGTCCGTCGGAGCCTCGGCGGTGTCTTCGGGTGACAGCAGTGCGCGCAGGGCGAGCACGCCGACCATGTTCACGGTCTTCAGCGGGATCCGGTCCTGTGGCAGGTCGGCGAGCGGGCCCGCGACGGCGGCGAGCGCGGCCGTCTCGCGGGCGCGGGTCGCGGCGGCGAGAGGGTCGGGGTGGCCGTCGGCGGGCAGGACGGCGTTCACCACGAGGTGGGTGGCGTGGATCCCGATCCCGGCCAGTTCGGACGCCGTGCGCTCGGCCTCGGCGAGCGAGGTGGCCTGCGCCCGGGCCACCAGCACCAGCCGGGTGGTGGTGGGGTCGGTGAGGGCCGCCAGCGCGCGGGCGTACTGGTCGCGGTGTTTGTCCAGCCCCGACATCGGCCCCAGGCAGGACGCGTCGCCGCCCGAATCGATGAAGCCGGTCCAGTCGCCGGGCAGCTGAAGCAACCGGATGGTGTGTCCGGTCGGCGCGGTGTCGAACACCACATGGTCGTAGTGGGAGTCCTCCTCGGCCAGGAAGCCGGTGAACTCGTTGAACGATGCGATCTCGGTGGTGCACGACCCCGACAACTGTTCGGTGAGCGACGCGATCTCGCTGGCCGGCAGCGCGGCCCGGACGGGGCCGAGGATCCGTTCCCGGTACTGCTCGGCGGCCGATTCGGGGTCGATCTCCAGCGCGTCCAGGCCCTCGACGCCGACCACCGGGGTGACCCGGTTCCCGATCGGCTGGTCGAACACCTGGCCCACGTTGGAGGCGGGGTCGGTCGAGACCAGCAGCACCCGGCGCCCCGCCCCGGCCAGGTGGACCGCCGTCGCGCACGCCAGCGACGTCTTGCCCACCCCGCCCTTGCCGGTGAAGAACACGAACCGTGGCATGTCCTCCAGGAACTTCATGGCAAACTCCCTCCAGCCGATCGCGGGGTCAGCCGGTCAGCGGCCGGCCAGCAGTTGGGCGATCTCGGCGGGCTTGGCGACCCGACCTGACAGCACTACCTGCTCGTCGACCACCAGGCCGGGGGTGCGCATGATGCCGTAGCCGGCGATGTCGGCGTAGTCGGTGACCTTCTCGACGCTGGCCTCCATTCCCAGAGACGCCAAGGCTGCGCGGGTGTTCTTCTCCAGGTTGACGCAGTTGGCGCAGCCGGGACCGAGGACTTTGATGTGCATGGTGTGTGACTCCTTCTTCGGGTGATGGTGGTGCTTCGGGTGGTTTCAGACGGGGAGGACGGCGTTGAACAGGTAGCCCACCGCGATGATCCCGGCGGCGACCACGGCGACGAAGGTGGCGATCAGTTTCGGTTTGAGCACGCGGCGCAGCAGGATCATCTCGGGCAGGCTGAGGGCGACCGTGGCCATCATGAACGCGAGCAGGGTTCCCATCGGGAGGCCCTTGTCGTGCAGGGCGTCGACCAGAGGCAGGACGCCGGCGGCGTTGGAGTACAGCGGGACACCGACGACGACCGCGATCAGGACGGCGAAGGGGTTGTCGCGGCCGGCGTACGTGGCGAAGAAGTTCTCCGGCGCCCAGCCGTGGATGACCGCGCCGAGGCCGATGCCGACCAGCAGGTAGGGCCATATCTTGCGCAGGATTGTCCCGACCTCGTCGATGCCGAGTTGGACGCGGTCGGGCCACGTCAGGTGGGCGGTCGAGTCGATGACCTGGCCGCGGAGCCGGGTCTCGAACACGAACGGTTCCACCCAGCGTTCCAGGCGGAGGCGTCCGATCACCCAGCCGGCGACGATCGCGATGCTGACGCCCGCGGCGACGTACAGCAGGGTGGGGCCGGGGCCGAACAGGCCCAGCAGCAGCGCGATCGCCACCTCGTTGATCAGCGGGCTCGCGATCAGGAAGCTCATCGTCACCCCCAGGGGAACGCCGGCGGCGACGAACCCGATGAACGCCGGCACGGCGCTGCACGAGCAGAACGGGGTCACGATGCCCAGCAGCGCCGCCAACACGTTCCCGACACCCTCGCGCTTGCCACCGAGCAGCGCCCGGGTGCGCTCCACGCTCATGAACGACCGCAGGACCGTGACCACGAAGATGATCCCGGTCAGCAGCAACGCGATCTTGATCGTGTCGTAGAAGAAGAACCACACCCCGGACCCCAGCCGGGACTCCAGATCCAACCCAGCGGCCTCGCCGATCAGCCACGTCCAGAACGGCTCGTTGACCCAGTACAAGGCCACCCACGCCACGGACGCCCCCGCGACCCCGAGGCTCAGCCGGAGCCCGGGGCGTCCCAACCTGGTCGTCACCGACATGACCCACACTCCGCCCGAGTAGCCGCGGCCACCGGCAGGGCGGCGTGCAGCCGCTCCAGGGCGTCCTCGGCCAGGGTGTAGTCCACCCATCGGCCCCGCCGGGCTGTGGTCACCAGGCCGGCCTCCCGCAGCATGCGCAGGTGGTAGCTCAGCAGGTTCGCCGGGATCGGCGGATCGAGTTGCAGGTCGCACACGCACCGCGTGCCGGATGCCGCCAGGCGGTTGAGCAGGGTCAGCCGCACCGGGTCGGCTGCGACCGCCAGCAGCGTCGCGGCATCCCGCGTCAGTTCAGCCTCAATTGATTCAACCACACCTGAACTATGCTCCCGTGCGGCCGCCCGTGCAAGCAAGGCGACCCTCATCCGTCCTGCCACGTCAGAGCCACAGCCCCGCGAGCCAACCGGCGGCCGTGGCAGTCACCAGCAGCGTGCCGATGACCAGCGCGACGATCCGCCAGCGGGCGATGACGAGCATGCCGCTGATGGCCCCGACGCTGGTGCCCGCGCCGGTGATGAGGAACGCGATGCCCGCTCCGGGGGCCATGCCGCCGTCCAGGAGGGTGGCCACCAGGGGCAGCGAGGCGTCGGTGTTGAGGTAGACCGGGACGCCGAGCAGGGCGGCCAGCGGGACCGACCAGACGGGGTTGCCCGCGCCGAGCCACGTGGTGAGGAGGCCCGTCGGCAGGATCCTGATGACCAGGTACCCCAGGGCGGCGAAACCCAGGAAGTACACGGCGAGCCGGCGGCCATTCGTGGCCAGGGCCACGCCGAACCGCCGCCAGGTGGCGGGTTTGGCGTCGACCACCGTGGCCGGCCGGGCGTCGATGACGGCCAGTTGTCGGGTCCCGCCGACGCGCGTCGTGCCCGGCGCCCCGGCGACGGCGTCCGTCTGGCAGCCGGTGTCGCAGCCACCGTCGGGCGTCGGGGTCGCCAGGCGGGCCTGTCCGGCGAGCAGCCCGTGGCGCTCCAGCCACCAGGCGGCACCTCCGCCGATCAGGCCGACAGCGATCGCCGCACCGAAGAACGTGGTCGCGAAGGCGGGCCCGAACAGCCCGACCGACCACACGTACTCCTGCGGACTGGTCAGCGGCGACGACACCATGAACGCCACCACCGGCGCCCACGGGACCGAGGAGGCCATGGCGCCCAGCACGACGGCGGTGGTACCACAGGAACAGAACGGCGTCAGCGCGCCCAGTGCGACGGCGCCGAGGATCGCCACCCAGGTCCGACGCCGCAGCCATCTGCCCAAGCGGTCCGGTTTCACGTACACCTGCACGACGGAGGCCACCACGACACTGGCAAGCAAGAACGGCCAGTTGTGGGCCAGTGCGGTCGCCACGTCGGTCGCGACCCCGGCGACCAGGGCTGTCAGATGGTCGAGCATCTACCTGCCCAATCCATAGACGAGCATCGATTGATCGATGCCGATGGATATGATAGACACGTGTCTATGAGTCTTCAAGAGGCGGCGCCTCGGCCCACGTCGGTCGGCGATCTGTACTGTTCACCGATCCTGCAGGCCCCCCTGCAGCCCGACGATGCCTTGGCCCTGGCCGGGGCACTCAAGGTGCTGGCCGACCCGGCGCGGTTGCGGCTGCTGAGCCTGATCCGAGCCGCGGACGGCGGGCGGGCGACCACCCGAGTCCTGGCCGGTCGGCTGGGATTGACCCAGCCGACCGTCACCCATCATCTGGGTGCCCTGTTCGACGCCGGCTTCCTCGACCGGGAGCGGGTGGGCCGACAGACCTGGTACTCGGTGAACACCGATGGGCTGCGGGCGATCCAACAGCTCCTTGCCCCGACACCTGTGGGAACTGTCGAGTCGTGAGGTAGGTAAGCGACAGCGTGCAGCCGCGATCGGACCGCGGCGAAGGGAGCTGCGGACACCTCTTCTTCAAGTGGGCCGATCGGGCTGACGCGGAGTGCGTTCAGCTGGTCAGTTCTGTCGCGAGTGCGTGCACCCGGTTGGCGATCTGGTCGCGGATGTTGCGGGTCCGTTCGTCGCCCTCGATGCCGTCCTCGGCCGGGTCGTGGATCGGCCAGCGCTCGACGCGGTCGGCCAGCGGCTCGGGTGGGTTCAGCTGGACGTCGGGGCCGATGAGGATGATGCGGTCGGCTGCGTCCAGCATGGCGGCGGTCACGGCCTTGGGGTTCTCCCCGGCGGTGCTGGCGCCCAGCTCGGCGACGATGCGCGCCGACGCGTCGTCGACGGCGTCGTCGGGTCCGGTGCCGGCAGTGGTCACCACGATCCGGTCGCCGTACAGGTGGCGCATCAGGGCCCCGGCCATCTGGGACTTGCCCGCGTTGTGCACGCAGAGGAACAGCACATGGGGGAGGTGGCTTGGCTTGATCGTGCTCGGGAGGGAGGTCGCCCTCTGCAGCTGGCGGGTGTGGGTCTGGTGGGTGCTGTTGCCGCCCGACAGGTTCATCACCTCAGCGAGGCCGAGGGCGAGCAGGACGTTCTGGGCGGCGTTCCCGGTCACGCCCTTGTTGCAGTACGTGACCGTCGGCACCTGTGGGTCGAGTTCGCCGACGCGCCGCCGCAGGTCTGCCAGCGGGATGTTCACCGCCCCGGGCAGGTGGCTCTTGGCGTAGTCCTTCGCGGCGCGCACGTCGACGATCTGGATCCGCTCGCCTCGCGCCAGCCGCTCATCGAGGTCGGTGGGCGATATCAGTGGAGCTCGTCCGCGGACGGCGGTCTCGAGCGCCATACCCGTGTAGTGGACCGGGTCCTTCGTGGTGGCGAAGGGCGGTGAGTAGGCGAGGTCGAGGTGGAACAGGTCGGCCACTGTGGCGCCGAAGGTGATCGCGGTGGCGAGCACGTCGATGCGCTTGTCCACTCCCTGTGGTCCGACGGCCTGGGCGCCCAGGAGTCGGCCGGAGGCGCGGTCGGCCAGGGCCTTGATGGTGAGTTCCTTGCCGCCCAGGTAGGTCGCGTGGGCCGGTTTGGTGTTGTGCAGGACGACCGGGTCGAATCCCTCGGCGCGGGCCTGCGTCTCGGTGAGCCCGGTGTGGCCGACGGCCAGTTCGAACACCCGCACGATGCCGGTGCCCAGGATCCCGCGATGCTCCAGGGTGGTGCCTCCGGTGATCTGGTCGCCGGCGATTCGCCCCATCTTGTTCGCCGTCGATCCCAGCGGCCGCCACAACGGCCGGCCCGTGATCACCGAGTAGCTTTCGGCACAGTCACCGACCGCGAAGACGCCCTCGACGTTGGTGCGCATGGACGGGTCCACGGCGATCGCGCCGGTCTCGCCGATGGTCACTCCGAGGTCGCGCGCGAGGTCGGTGTTGGGCCGCACACCGACGGCAAGGATCACCAGCTGCGCCGCAATGAGTTCGCCGGTGTCGAGCCGCACGCCGCAGACCCGGGTGTCTCCTTCGAGTCCGGTCATGGACGTGTTGAGCCGTACGGTCACGCCGTGGCGCTCGAGTTCCTCCTGGACGCGGAACGCCATGTCCGCGTCGAGGGCCGGCATGACCTGCGGGAGGCGCTCGACCAGGGTGACGCCGATCCCGCTCGCGACCAGCTGTTCGGCCACCTCCAGGCCGATGAAGCCGGATCCGACGACCACGACCTGCTCCGGTGAGGCGTCGTCGAGCCAGCCCTTGATCGCCTCGGCGTCGCGGACGCTGCGCAAGGCGAAGACTCCCGGCAGGTCGACCCCCGGCACCGGCGGGATGATGCTGGTGGCCCCGGTGGCCAGCACGAGGCTGTCGTAGCGGTCCGCGGTCACCTCGCCGGAGGACAGGTCGCGAACCTGGAGGGTCCGGCCGGCCGGGTCAGCGCTGATCACCTCGTGACCGGTGCGGATGTCGATGTTGTAGCGCTTGGCGAACCAGGCCGCGTCGCGGGGGTGCAGGTCGTCGGCGTCGGGCACGGTCCCGCCGATGAAGTACGGCAGGCCGCACCCGGAGTAGGAGATGTCACGGTCCCGCTCGTAGATCACGATCTCCATCTCCTCGTCGTTGCGCCGGGCCTTGGCGCCCACCGACGTGCCGGCGGCGACCGCACCGACGATCACGAGCCGCTGCGCGCGCGGCGACGCTGGCATGGGCATGTCGGACACGGGAACCTCCTGGGTTGATGCCCCGCGGGTGCGGGACTTCGTCGGATCGAAGTCGAGCGTCGAAGCCGGATGGGCCGGCCTTGACTCCAACAATAGCTCAGCTAGCATTGAGGCAATACCTGTCGAGGTAATCAGTCGAGGTAATCATCTGAGGAAGGGGCCGTCGTGGTACTCGGGGACGTGAACGCCAGGGCGCGCGCGTACGCCGCACTGGGTGACCCGTCGCGGCTCGCGATCATCGACCTGCTCGCGCACGCCGACCTCGCCTCAGGCGAGCTCGCCGCCCAGCTGGAGTTGCCGACCAACCTGGTCGCCCACCACCTCGGCGTCCTTGAGCAGGCGGGCCTCGTCACGCGGCACCGTTCCGAGGGAGACGGACGCCGCAGCTACGTTCAGCGGACCCCGGCCTGCGACCGGTTGCTCGGTGCGACCCCGCTGCCTCGTCCGGCCCGGGTCGCTTTCGTGTGCAGCCAGAACTCGGCCCGTTCACAGCTGGCGGAGTCCTACTGGCGCTCGATCAGCGACATTCCCGCCCTCTCGGCAGGAACCCGCCCCGCCCGACGGGTGCACCCGGGCGCGGTCTCGGTCGCGCGCCGCCACGGGCTCGACCTCACGCACGCGACACCCAAGCTCGCCCGGGACGTCCTCACCGGCGACGAGCTGCTCATCGCGGTGTGTGACCGGGCCTACGAAGACGTGGACGGCCCGCTGCTGCACTGGTCCATTCCCGACCCGGCAGTCAAGGAGGACCCCCATGCCTTCGACGCCGCCTACGACGACATCACCCAACGCATCGACCGACTCGCATCAAGCCTTGAAGGAGAGCCACGATGACCGTCCACCCTGCTCAGGAACGCAGCTGGGAGGGTCTGCACCTTGACGACAGACTCGCGCTCAAGCAGGCTGCGGCGCACCTCGCGCAGGAGTTCTCCGGCCTGTATGGCACTCAGACCATCGAGCGGTTCATGGACAGTTCCTTCGACCAGTTCGCCGGCCGCGCGACCGTCACCAAGTTCCTGCCCCTGCTCGCCGAACGCTTCGCCAGGCAGCGCCTCCACGCGCTCGCCCGCGTCGAGGGGCTCCACGACGACGGCAAACCCGTGGTGCTCTTCCTGTGCACCCACAACGCCGGACGGTCCCAGATGGCTCTCGGCTTCTTCCAGGCGCTCGCCGGCGACAATGCGGTCGCCTGGTCCGGCGGCTCCGAGCCCGGGCTCGAGGTCAACCCCGTGGCGGTCCAGGCGATGGCCGAACGCGGAATCGATATCGCCCACGAGTTCCCCAAACCCTGGACCGATGAGACCGTCCGCGCCGCCGACGTCGTCATCACCATGGGCTGCGGCGACGCGTGCCCCATCTTCCCGGGCAAGCGCTACGAAAGCTGGGAACTCGACGACCCCCACGGCCAGGATCTCCCCGCCGTCCGACCCATCCGCGACGACGTCGAACGACGCGTCCGCAGCCTTCTGGCATCGCTCAACCTGTGACGGAGGG
>DAOSUG010000012.1:0-13236 GCA_035378545.1 Micropruina sp.
TGGAACGTGTCGACCGCCTGATCGCGTCGAACCTGCAAGAGCGGACGCTGGTCTGGATCCCGCGGTTCTTCTCGAGCGAGCGCATGCGGGACGTCCGGCGGTTGGTCATCCTGAACTGGCTGCTGGACGGCAGCGGCGACCGGTTCGCCGGCTATGCCGACCACCTGTCGGAGGCCGACCGGGGGATCGCGCGGGCCATCCTCGAGTCGCAGCGCACGACGCTGAAGCACGAACTCGAGCGAGCGATCGGCGTCGCGTACGACGCGGCCTCGCCGACGCGGAGCGACGACGTCCAGACCGATGCGGCGCACGACCGGGTGATCAACTCATTGGTGCGGTGGTTCACGCCCCAGCCGCCGGTCGCGGCCACGCTGGGCGGCGCCTTCGCGTCGCTGGTGCAGCAGGCCTTCGACGCGTACTACCCGGCGCACCCTCACTTCGAGCCCGCCGACAAGGAGATCACCCGACGCGAGCTGGCCGTCGTGCTGGCCCATGTGAGTCGGGCGCTGGCCACGCCGGACGGGCGCGTCCCGCTGGAGGGCGACATCAACGCCGTGCGGCGGATCGCCAACCCGCTGCGGGTCGGCTGGGCCGCGGAGACCCACTTCCTGATGGGCGACGATCGCTTCAACGAGTGGGGCCCGGCGTTCGAGCGAGCACTCGGCGCCCGCGGGGGTGACCTGTCGGCTCCGGTGACCGTGTCCGAGGCGCGGTCCTGGATCGACGCGTTGGAGCCCAAGCGGGGACTCAAGCCCGAGGTGGCTGACCTGGTGATCCTGGCGTGGGCGGCGCTACGGCGTCGTGCCTGGTTCCTGCGCGGCGCGGCGATCGCGGCGCCCTCGCCGGGCGAGCTGCGCCCGGAGATGGAGCTGCGCGAGCAACCGATGCCCTCGGCCGCAGAGTGGAAGACGGCCACAGAGATGGCCGGGCTCCTTTTCGGGGTCAGCGCGGGGGCCTACCTGACGCCGGCGGAGGTGGCGTCGTTCGCCGAGAAGGTGAAGGCGGCCGCCCAAGATCGGTACCAGCCCGCCTACCGGCTTCAGGCCGCGCTGGAAGAGTCGCAACAGCGGCTGGGTCTTGGAGAGCAAGGGGAGTCGGTGCGCCTCGCGACCGCGCGCGCCACGGCGGCTCTGGCCGACCGGCTGCGTCAGCTCGGCGGCGTCGAGCTCATCCGGGCGCTGGCGGGGGCGAAGATCGCTGAGCCCGCCCGCGCCGGACGCTCGCTGACGAGCGCGGACGCCGTGGTCGGGGTCCTCAAGAGGTTCGAGTGGGATCGGCTGGAACCCCTCCGACGTGCCGCCGAGGGCGAGGGCCGGTCGGCCGACCGAGCGTCCGAGATCATCCGGGCGTTCGAGGCCGCCGTGAACGACGACGAGCTCACTCAGGCGATCGCTCCCGCCATCCAGCGCGCCGACAGGGAGGTCTTCGACTGGCTGCGTGATCAGGTGGCCACGCCGCCGCCCCCACCACCGCCGCCGCCCCCACCACCGCCTCCGGTGCCACGGGGCAGGCGGACGCTGCGCCCCGGCGAGAGCCTGGGGGCGGTGACCGCGGAATTGGAGGCCTTCCGGACCGACCACGCCGGACGCCCGGTGACCGTTGAATGGCGGGCGGAATGAGCGCTGCCCCCGCGACGGCGGTCACCCCCGCGATGGTGCGCGCCCTGATCGACGAGGCGAAGCGGAAGAACTACGACCACGGCGTCCTCGGATTCCGATCCACCGCCCAGGGAGCAGAGCCCCAGACGTTCCAGCACGACGGGCAGACCGTGGCGGTCGTGCCGTGCGTGTCGGCCCTGGCTGCGCGGGCGGCGCTGGCGGAGCGGCCCGCTGACGGCTGGCTCGTGCTGGTGACCGATCGCAGTGACGACGACCTCGGTGCCGGGCTGTTGGCCCACCTGGTCGGACAGCGGTTTCGATCGCCGGACGCGTGGCAGGCCGTCCAACAGCGATTCGCTGCGACCGGGATCGACACCCATCTTGCGGGCGGGCCCGGCCACAAGGACATCGCCGCTGGACTGCTGGAAGCGACCCCACCGGAAGGGTGGCCTCCGGCGCCGGCTGGGCTGCTGAGCCGCGACCACGCCTTCGGCGCGGTGGCGCGACGTTGGCTGGACGTCCCCGACGGACCGCTCGACCTCCTGGGCGTCCTCGACTGGTCGACGAAGCGGACGGGAACGGCGCGCATCGGGGATCTGCGGCGCCTGGCCGGCGACGCGCTGACGGACGCGGTACTCGCGTGGATCTCCGCGTCGACGGGGCCTGCCGCGCCGCTGGTGGCCCGGCTCGTCGAGGGGGGCGCCGTCTCCGACCTGCTGCCCCTCGGCCTGGTGCTCGACCCGCTGCTCGCCGACCCAACCACGGACGCCGCCCTCGTGATCGCCCGCCTACAACACCGGTGGGGGGCTGTGCCGCCCAGTGCGTTGAGCGCTCTCGCCGCCGGAGCCACCGCCGTCGCGGGAGACCTGCTGGCTGACGACGCTCGCCGCGAGGAAGTCGCGCGAGTCCTCGCGCGTGCAGACGAGTTCGCCCGTGAGGGACAGGGTGAACCCCTGACGATCCGTTCGGCCGTGCTGAGGTCCGGTCTGGTCCAGCGGCTGCGCCGACTGGCCGACGAGCTTCGCCGCGATCCCACGGATCGGCTCCCCGCCATCGAGTCGGCCTGGGCCTTGGTCGCCGAGCATCGGCTTCGTGGCTTCGAGGCGAGTGTGCCGGCCCTGCTGGCGGCGGTTCGCCTCGTGAGGTGGTTGGCCGGAGTGGCGTCCGAGGATCCGCCGAGGGCGTTGGCGGCTCTGGCTCGCCGGCAGGCCGACGTGGATGCCTGGGTGGATTCGGCGGTCAACGACGCGACGACGGGCGTCGAAGACGAGCGGGTCGCTGCCGCGCTGGAGGACGTCCTGGCCCGGGTGAAGCTGGTGCGGGACGAGCACGACCGGCAGTTCGCGCGCGCACTCGCCGAGACGTCCGGCGGGGCATCTGTTGCGAGCAGTCTGGGGGACGCCGACGCGCCCGTCTGGCTGCTGGAGCACGTGCTGGCGGACGTGGTCGCGGATGTGGCACGGAAGCAGCCGACGCTGCTGCTGGTGCTGGACGGACTGAGCACCGGGGTCGCCACCGAGGTGGTGGCCGACATCGACCAGCGCACCGACGTCGCGATGACCGAGGCGCTCCTGCCCCGGCTGCGGCGTCGCGGGGCCGCGCTGGCCGTCCTCCCGTCCATCACCGACGCGAGCCGGACGTCGCTGCTGTGCGGAACGCTCACGACCGGCCAGCAGGCCACTGAGCTCGCCGGTTACCAGCGCCTCGTCTCCGGGCTGGGTCTTGGGGAGTCGCCCCTGTTCCACAAGCGGATCCTGGACACGTCGCGTCCGGGCTTCGCGGTGTCCGACGAGGTCAAGACAGCGATCGCCGACACCTCGAAGAAGCTGGTCACGTGCGTGCTCAACACGATCGACGACGCCCTCGACAGGAGCGACCCGGGAGGCACCGAATGGACAGCCGACACGGTCAAGCACCTGGTGCCCCTGCTCCAGCGTGCCCGCGAGGCCGGTCGCGTCGTCGTCATCGCATCCGATCACGGGCATGTCGTGGAGCGTCGGGCCGGCGCCCAGCGCTCCTACCCGGGCGGAGCCAACACGCGTTACCGCGCCGCTGGCGGTGAGGTCGGCGACGATGAGGTGTTGGTGACAGGGCCGCGGGTTCTGACGCCGGATCACCGTGCCGTGCTGGCTGTGTCGGAGCGGCTGCGGTATGGGCCCCTCAAGGCCGGCTACCACGGTGGCGCGGCGCCGGCCGAAGTCGTGGTTCCGGTCGTGTTGCTGGTCCCCTCCGGGGTGGATGAGGAGCGTTGGCGTCCGGCCCCCTATCAGGCCCCGTCATGGTGGGAGGGCCCGTCGGCTGCGGTTGCGCCGCCCCTCCCGACCGCGCCCGAAGTCGCCCAGCCTGACCTGTTCACGGAGCCGGCGCCGGCAGCCACCCGCGTGGGCGCTGCCCTGGTCGCGTCGTCAACGTACGCAGATCAGCGGCGGCTTGCTGGGCGCGTCGTTGTCACCGATACCGCGGTGGTGGTGTTGATGGACGCGTTGGCGTCTTCGCCGAGCCGACGGCTGACAGCGGGGCAGGCGGCCACGGCGCTGGGTGTCCCGGTCACGCGGGCGCAGCTCGCCCTGGGTCAGGTGGCGAAGCTGATCAACGTCGAGGGCTATCCCGTGCTTTCCATCGACCCCGCCACAGGCGCCGTCGTGCTGGACGAGAGGATGCTGACAGAGCAGTACGGGCTGGGCCGGTGACGGCTGAGGTAGCCGCGTCGTAGAGAAAACGTGGGCTATGAAGGTTTCCCATTTCGAAAAACGAGGCGTACAGTCGTCGTATGAACGCAACGGTTGCTGATCGCGTCCGTCAGCGCATCGCGGCTCAGGGACGCACCCAGTCTGACGTGGCGTCGAGTGTCGGACTTTCCGACTCCCAGCTGTCGAAGTCGATCTCGGGCGCTCGCCAGTTCTCAGCGGTGGAGGTAGCCAGCTTGGCCTCTGCGCTCGGAGTGTCCATGCATTGGCTGGTCACGGGCGAAGAGGATCCTCTGGGCTGGCGGCTAGCCGCGCGCCACACGTTCGACCCCGCCACGGGTCGGTACGGGGCGGACTTCCTCGGCGAGGACAAGGCGATTCTCCAGGACGTGGCGCTGCTTTACCGGCAGGCTCATCACAGATGAGTCGAGCTTCGGTCGCGGGTCTGGGTGCCGCGGGAGTGCGACGCCTGTTGGGTGACGGATTCACCCATGACTTGCCCGGCCGCATCACGGGAAGGCTCGACGTCGACGTGTGGGTGCTCGACCTCACGGGGGACGCGTACTCCATCGTGGCCGACGGCCGTCGGGTGATCGTCGCCAAGCGCACCCCGAACTGGTTCCGACAGAACTTCTCCATCGCTCACGAACTGGGACACCTCGCGGCGGACAGCCTGTGCGACGAGTCCCTGGGTGACGCCGGCGACCACGAGGCCGCTGCTAACGCCTTTGCCGCAGAGTTCCTGATGCCCGAGGCTGAACTGCGGTCGTTCGACTGGCAGAGGCTCAGCCTCCCGGTGCTGGCCGAGCACCTTTGGGAGTGGGGCATTTCGACGCAGGCACTGTCGGTGCGTCTGCGATCGTTGGGCCTCACACCCGGTGTCGAGACCGCCGCCGCACTCACCCTCAACACCCAAGCGTTCCTTCGACGCCACTGGGTCTGGTCGCCGGGCCCAGATCCCATCACGCTGCGCATGGAGCTGGCGGCGGAGCGAAGGGTCCCCACTGAACTGACGAGCCTCCTCGAGGAACGGGTTGCACAGGGCTTGGCGCCCGTCGAATCCCTGGCGTACGCGCTTGGGGTGCCAGCGAGTGAAGTGGAAGTCGAACTGCCGTCGCTGGCCGACCCGGATCTCGATCGCGACCTGCTCGAAGGTCTCGACTGACCGTGCCAACGTTCTTTTTCCCCGACAACACGGTCCTGATCAACTTCACCCTGCTCGACCGGCATGACCTCTTGGAGTGGTTCGTCAGAGGCTCGGGCCAGTGGACGCTCAGCGTTTCTCGGGAATGCCACAGAAGTTCTCAGCAGCCGGGGCTGTCCCGCCTTGCCGACTGGTCCGACGTGTTCCACGAACCACTCATCCCGGAACCCAGGGAGTTGGTGGACGCTCGAACGATCGCCGAGCACATGAGGAAGCCGGGCGAGTCCGAGCCCAGCCAGCACATGGGGGAAGCCGAGACGATCGCCATCGTCGTGAACCGCGGATTGTCGACGGTGTTTCTCACCGATGACCACGATGCCGCGCGTCGAGCGGCGGCGGAGCCGCTGATCACGGTGGCGAGCACCACCAAGATCATCGCGTTCGCCGAGGTCAAGGGACGACTCGAGCACGCGGAGGCGCGGAGCTATCTCGCGGGACTGTTGAATGCCAGGCGAGTCCTGGGCAACCCACCGTTGGTAGCCGACTATGACAGCTACGTTGCGAGCCTCCGGAACGCCGTGCCATTCAGCGGTCCGCCCCCTCGATAGGGTGCCACGATGACCGAGGTTTCTCCGCGCCGGCGACGTGAGGTGATCGACGCGTTGCGACGTGGGACGGTGCCCGCCAATGGCCTCGATCTCCTAGCCGTCGGCCTCGACCGCTTCGAGCCTGCGCTGCGTTCCGAGCTCGACGCCGTCGCGGGCGGCGGGGCAGTGTTCAAGGCGGTCCGGGGCGAGTATGGCTCGGGCAAGACGTTCTTCTCCAGGTATCTCGCCGAGGCCGTCCTTCGCCAAGGCTGGGCGTCCGCGGAGGTTCAAGTCAGCGAGACGGAGACTCCGTTGCACCGACTGGAGACGGTGTATCGGAGGATCACCGAGTCGTTGCGGACGGCCACGGTGCCGCCGAGCGCGTTCCGCGCGACCCTGGATGGCTGGCTGTTTACCCTGGAGGACGACGCGCTCAGCGCCGACACGTCCTTGGCTGGCGCCTCGGAGCACGTTCTGGCTACCGCGGTGGAGGCCCTGCTCGACCAGCGGCTGGCGGGAGTCAGCAGCAACACGCCGGCGTTCGCGCAGGCGCTGCGCGGCTATCGTGCCGCCGTGTTGGCTGGGGATGGGCCCGCAGCGGACGCGCTGGCGGCGTGGCTGGGTGGCCAGCCGCACGTCGCTTCCGCGGCCAAACGCGCGGCCGGCGTCCGGGGGGACCTCGACCACTTCGGGGCGATGTCGTTCCTGCAGGGCCTGCTGACGGTGCTGCGCGATGCCGGACACCCGGGGCTGTTGTTGGTGTTGGACGAGGTGGAGACCCTGCAACGGGTGCGTGGCGACGTCCGCGACAAGGCGCTCAACGCGCTACGGCAGCTCATCGACGAGATCGACGCCGGACGTTACCCCGGCCTGTACCTCGTGATCACCGGCACGCCTGCGTTCTTCGACGGCCCGTCGGGAGTGCCCCGCTTGCCACCTCTGGCGCAGCGACTCCACACGGACTTCACCACCGACGCCCGATTCGACAACCCTCGTGCGGTGCAGGTGCGGCTGCCCGGGTTCGACAGAGCCGCCTTGCTTGCGGTTGGGCAGAGGGTTCGGGACTTGTACGCCGACGGCACTGACAACGCCGTCCGCGTGCGATCAATGGTCGACGACGCCTACGTGGCTTCACTGGCGGACGCGGTCACCGGATCGCTGGGCGGCAAGGTCGGCATCGCGCCGCGCGTCTTCCTCAAGAAGCTGGTCGCCGACGTCCTCGATCGAGTCGACCAGTTCGCGGACTTCGATCCCCGTCAGCACTACGCACTGACGATCGGTGACGGCGACCTGACCGAGGTGGAGCGCAACGCCGCGCGCCCACCGGCGCGCGCGGACGGCGTCGCGCTCGAGCTGTGACGTCCGGCGCCGCCTGATGACCGGGTTCGACCTGCTGCACCCTGTCGTGCAGCACCACGTCGTCAACACACTTGGCTGGTCAGCGCTGCGGCCTCTGCAGGACTCCGCCGTCGAACCGGTGCTCGCAGGCTCGGATGCACTCCTGCTGGCACCGACTGCGGGAGGCAAGACCGAGGCCGCGCTCTTCCCCCTCTTGAGCCGGATGGCCAACGAGGATTCGCGGGGCACCTCGGTGCTCTACCTCGCCCCGCTGCGCGCCCTCCTCAACAACCTCGAACCCCGGGTGCGCGGCTACGCCCGCTGGCTCGGGCGGGACGCGTCGGTGCGGCACGGGGACACGAGCCGGGGCGTCCGGCGTAGGCAGGCGGTCGAGCGTCCAGATGTGCTGCTCACCACCCCTGAATCGCTGGAGTCCATTCTCGTGTCGGCAACCGTGGATCCCCGCGTCGTCCTGGCCGACGTGCGAGCTGTGATCGTCGACGAGGTGCATGCGTTCGCCGGCGACGACCGAGGTTGGCACCTGCTCGCCGTCCTCGAACGACTCACCCGAATCGCAGGTCGCCCTCTGCAGCGGATTGGACTGTCGGCAACGGTGGGCAACGCGCGGGAGTTGCTTACTTGGCTCCAGGGCAGCAGCGCCGGCGTCCGACCCGGTGTGGTGGTGGCCCCGCACGCCGGAGGCGGGCCTGTGCCTGAGCTCGAGCTGGACTACGTCGGGTCCGTCGACAACGCCTCCGTCGTGATTGCCAGCCTGCATCTCGGGGAGAAGCGGCTGGTGTTCGCCGACTCGCGGCGAGTGGTCGAACGGCTCGCGGGGCGACTACACGACGCCGGTGTCGAGACCTTCGTGTCTCACTCCAGCCTGTCAGCGGTGGAACGGCGGCGCGCTGAGGCCGCGTTCGCCGAATCGAGGGACTGCGTGATCGTGTCGACCTCGACGCTCGAACTCGGCATCGATGTTGGAGACCTCGATCGCGTGGTGCAGATTGGGGCTCCGGGCTCGGTGGCCTCCCTGCTTCAGCGTCTGGGTCGGACGGGACGGCGTCCGGGAACGGTTCGGAACATCCTGATGCTCGCCACGGACGACACCGAACTCCTGCGTGGGTTCGGGCTCGCCCTGCTCTGGTCTGAGGGCTACGTCGAGCCCATCCGTCCCACGCCCACACCCCAGCACGTGGCGGCCCAGCAGCTGCTTGCGCTGGCGCTGCAGGAGGGGCGGGTTGGACGCCTCACCTGGCCAGAGTGGCTGGGCGGCTTGGCGCTGGCGTCCCCGAGAGCCCTTGGCGTGATCGCCGACTGGCTGGTGGAGACGGGGCACCTCGATGTGGACACGGACATGTTGTTCGTGGGTCCAGAGGCCGAGCGCAAGTACGGTCGTCGGCACTTCATGGAACTCATGACGGTCTTCACGACTGACCCTCAGGTGACGGTTCTCCACGGACGCGACGAGATCGGCGTCGTCGACCCCATGGTGTTGCTGTCCAAGGTGACCGGTCCCCGGGTCATTGCGCTCGGCGGTCGGTCGTGGAAAGTGACCGGAATGGACTGGGAACGGCGGCGAGCGTACGTCGAACCGGCGCCAGGACCGGGGCTGGCGCGTTGGGCGGGTACGGGAGCGCCGCCCCGAAGCTTCGCGCTCACTGGTGCGATGCGTCGCGTGCTGTTAGGCCACGACCCTGCCGGTGCGATGATCACGAAGCGGGCTGAGGCGCGGATTGGCGAGTTGAGGGTGCAGTGGGATGCTCGGGTCGACCCGACGCGGTCAGTGGTGATGCGTGATTCCGAGGGTCTCCGTTGGTGGACCTGGGCTGGCAGCCGCGGCAACGCCGTCCTGCACGCTGCCTTGCAAGCCGTGGCACCGCAACTTCTCGACCCGATCGAGACGTTCGACAACGAACGGATCACCCTCCACCCAGACGCGCGCGCCCATGACCTCAGCGGTGCGCTGCGCGAAGCCCGGGTTCGTTTCGGCAGCGATCTTGCTGAGGTCCATCCCCGGGTGGACCGTCGGGCGGTGGAAGGGCTCAAGTTCGCCGATCTGCTCCCACCCGAATTGGCGGAGGGCACCCTCGCGGCCCGGATCGGTGACGTGGATGGCGCGCGGAGGGTGCTGAGTCTGGGTGTCGTCGAGCGCATTGTGAGCAGTATCTGAGGCGCAGGTGGTGCGTCCGCGTCATCCGAGCAGTGTGACCGCCAAGACGGCGCCATGGCCAGCCATGGTCCGAAGGGGAAAGCCGTGCGCTTCCGCCGGAACGGGGTGGCCAGAACGGCCGCGACGCAGGCAATCAGGAATGCCCACCACGCAGCGCGGAGGCTAACCGCTGCGGTTGCGGCGCCAATGATCGGGATGTACTTGCCGTCGCCCCAACCGAAACCGCCGGGCCGGACCCGGTCGAGGATCGAGAAGACCACGAACGCGACTACCGCACCGACGGCGGCTGGATGGCAATGCTGAGGTCGCCGGTGAGGATGGCGGCGGCTCCCACCCCCAAAGCCACGAGGGCGCCGTGGACCGCAAGAAGGCGGTTGGGCAACCGGCGGACGTCGAGGTCGATGGCGGACAGCCACGGGCCAAACCACGCGAGCGACAGGGTGGGCAGGAGCAACGGCCAGCGGTCGACTCCGAAGCGCCACCCGAGGAGTCCACTGGCCGCCGCCGTTGCGACGGGGATCCACCAGCGCGGCCCCGGGTAGGGCTGGTCGACCTCTCCGTCGCGGCGGTACGCGAGGTCCGCCAACCGAGACCTGATGGCCAAGCCGATGAAGGCGCCGAGAAGGCTCAGGGCAGCGGTGAACATGACGTCGTTTCCGTTCATGGCTGGGGTCCATGACGGACTGGCCGGGACGTTGGCCAGTCGAGCGCCATCATCGTTGCGTCGCCTGACATCAGCGGGTCGGACGGGTCTTCTTGGGCGGACGACCAGAGGGCGCACCGGCGGACGCTTGCCGTTCTTCGGCGGAGTAGCCGATGTCCGCCGCTGGCGCTCCGGTTGCCCTGGCTGCGCGGAGGCGTCCGACCACGGCCGAGGTGGCGGCCATCGCAGGGCCGGAGGCGTCCCGGGAGTAGGTCATCGACCGGTTGGCCTGCACGCCGAGGCTGGCGCCGACCTCGATAGCGTCCTGGTCAGCGCCCATGTAGAGGAACTCCCAGTTGTAGGTCTTCGTCTGCTGCTGCACGAGGGCCTTGATGGCGGGATGGGTCCATTCGCGGGAGGCGTTCTCGTACCCGTCGGTCATGATGCCGACGATGACGGTGCCGGGCCGCTGGCACTCTGGCAGTGAGGCGAGGTGGGCGCCGGCGTCCGTCACGAGGCGGCCGATGGCGTCCAACAGGGCGGTGGTGCCGCGGGGTTGCAGGTCGAGGCCGGGGACCTCGGCGATGGGCCGGTCGGTGTAGACCACCTCGTAGCGGTCGTCGAACTGGGCCAGAGTGACGCGACAGTCACCGGCATGCTGGCGCTGCTCGGCCATGAAGGCGTCGAAGCCGCCGATCGTGTCGTCGCGGATGGACTGCATCGACCCGGAACGGTCGAGCAAGAAGTACAGGTGGGTGCGGTTGGGGTCGGTCATCGTCGTCTCCTTCGAGAGTGTCAGGTGTCGCGGCGACGCCGGAACCTGAGCGGTTCGATCGGGTGTTCGGGGGTGGGGGCGGGGCGCCCGATTTCGGCGTCGTAACGGGCGCGCTCGACCGAGGTCCTGGTCACGCGCCCTTCCGGGGTGGCGTAGGGCATCAGCCGGGCGGTGCGCGCCAGCCGCGGTCCGACGGCGTTCTCCGAAAGGCTGGCCAACTGGCCGGCCTGGCGCAGCGACGTCCCTTCCTCGAGGACGGCGGCGGCCATCGCCTCGTCGATCGCGCGGGTCAACTGCTCCTGCGCCTCGCTCAGAAGGGGTAGGGCGTCCTTCGCTGTCGTGGCGCCCGCGGCGTGCGTGAGCGCGGCGGCCGCGTCGCTGATCAGAGCGTCCAGTTCGTCCCGTCCGGTTCCCACGAAACCAAGCATACGCAGTAACTGCGGATACGCAAGAAGCGTCGGGTCGCTTCTGACGCGGCCGAGCCGCTCACGTATATGGCAAGAATCCCGGTTGTGCTCGAAACGTTCAGTTGGCCGACGCGCTCGGCAGCTGAGGCAGCGTTCCGCGGGATCCTACGGAACTCCGGCTACTCGGTCGGTGACGCCGTCTCGGACCCGGTCCACGACCTCGCATCGCACGCTGATGACCGTCCCTGGGTCCCTTTCGATAGGGGGACCGATCCCGTGCTGGAATGTGCGCAGAGGCTGTCCGAGCAGGGACTCCCGCCGTCGCCCAGCGTGGCGCAGGACAGGAGGACCGCTCGGTGAGTCATCCCTGTCGTCGGGCTGTTTGAGTCGAAGCCATCGCTCGCGCACGGGACCCGAGTCGAGGACAGCCTGCGGTGGGACCGTCTGCGGTCATGCACCCCTACTCCAATACCGCCTCTAGCACCGACCGCCGCCGCCGCAATTGGAGCAGGATGCTCGTGGACGGGCAACTCCGCTGGGCTGGTTCGCCGAGTCTGTGGAGCCCACGGTGCCCCCCGGGCACTCGGCCGCGAATCCCTGCAGTCAGGCCTCGGTGGCTTCAATCTGCTCGCCGGCAACGGAAGTGAGTTCGAGAGGGCGAACCGTCGGAACTTCCGATTCGGGTAGGTTCATGTAACTTGCCAGTAGTTCGCCGAGGCGCCCGGCATCTCGACGCGCGCCGTCGTTCTTCGCCCAGGCGGGGAAGTGCAGCGTCAGGCTGGTGTTCTTTGTGATGACATCCACAACCGGAGGCTTGTTCACAGGATTGTGGCGGCGCACGTAGCGGATGTCGCCGGTGCCGATAGAGATGTCAATCCCGCCCACTTGGCGCAAGGAGTCCTGCTTCGTGATGAGGAGTCGCCGGTCGGTGATTGCCACCCAGCCACCACCAAGGAACTTCCAGCGGTCGCATGATGCGTCGGCCAGAGCGAGCACCCGCTCATCCAGCTCGAGACGGAGCGGGAGGATGCGGACGAGTTCCCCCGGAACCTTGTCTTCGAAGACGAGGATCGACGGCAACGCCAGCGGTTGGGGTTCCTTCGGGGCGTCCTGCCCGCGCACTGATGCCAACGCTTCCTGCAGTTGCCGCACCATTTTGGCCGCGTCCTTCGCTGCTCGAGCGGTGGCGCCGATCTTGAACGTCTTCTTGCCAGGTAACTCGGCGATGATGGCGAACTCACGCGCGAGCTGATCGAGGAGCCAGTTCGTCTCGTCGAGGGTCTTCTCGTGGAGGTCTTGCACCTCCGCGATGAGGTTCTTCAACAGCCTCTCATCCTGCGGATTGGAGCCTGCACTCCTGGACAGATGCGCCGCGCGCATCGCCTGGTGGGTGAACCAAGAGGTCTGAGCCAAGAGCAGAGCCTGAGCATCCGCGACGATCGCCCGTCCGTTGTCAAGGAGGTACTTCTGGCGCGTCTGGTGCCCACGTTTCGTGCGGAGTGCGCTCACATGCTGCTGGACGGCCGATTTGAAAACGTCCCACTGGCTCGTCAGCTTTCCCTCGTAGCCACGGACCTCTTGATAGATGGCATCGGTGACCTCCCCGATCTGACGGGCGTGCCCGAACTCCCTCATCAGGGTCTTGTAGTGGCCGGTAACAGAGGACCATTGGTCGCGCCGCACCACCTCCAGCACCGTCGAAGTCAGTTCGAGGTTGTGCTCGGCGAGTCGAGCGATCTGGTTTAGCTGTGCCTGGATCACCATCAAGCTGATGGCCGGCCCCATGGCGGCGACGACTGAGGCTGTGGTCGCCGCAGTCGCCGGGAGCCACCGCACTTGGGCGGCGAACTTGCTCCCGCTCGCGAGCGTGCCGAGATTCCATCC
>DAOSUG010000013.1:0-13138 GCA_035378545.1 Micropruina sp.
GAACACCGAGACGCACATCGCATTTCGCGCCTACAGTTCGCACGTTCTCGAGGCGGCGTTCAGTCTGGGTGCTGAGTGAGGCACGGCTCTTCCATGCGTCGCCCCTTCGGCGATCGCACCCTGTGGATGCTCGCGGTGGTGGCCGCGCTGGCGTTGATCGCCGCCATCGTCTTCGGCGTCGCGATCAACACCCAGGCACCCCTGCAGCCCCTACCCGTGCCCTCCCGCGCCAGCGCCTGAGGTTCAGCCCGGATCCTGACGATCAACACGGATCGACATTCATCGCTCCACGCTCAGCGCTGAGCCACGCTCAGCCCGGATCCCGGCTCAGCGCGCGCCGACCAGGGCGGGGCCGGGTTGCGTGGGCCGAAACCTCGTGCAGGTGAGGGCCTCGATCCGCTCGGAGCACCCGTGCATTGATGGGTCGTCGAGCGCGGCAGGTCGCGCGTCCGTGCTGACCAGGCAACCAGGCTCAGGCGATGGTGACCGACTCGATCACCACGGGCTCGACCGGACGATCGCCGTACCCGGTGCGCACCTGGGCGATCTCGTCGACCACCTGCTGGCTGGCCTCGTCGGTCACCTCACCGAAGATCGTGTGCTTGCGGTTCAGGTGCGGCGTCGGCGTCACCGTGATGAAGAACTGCGAGCCGTTGGTGCCGGGGCCGGCGTTGGCCATGGCCAGCAGATAGGGCCGATTGAAGGTCAGTTCGGGGTGAAACTCATCGCCGAAGGTGTAGCCGGGGCCGCCGCGTCCGCTGCCCTGCGGGCACCCGCCCTGAATCATGAAGCCGTCGATGATGCGGTGAAAGGTCAGGCCGTCGTAGAAGTTGCCGGTGGTGCGAGCGCCCGACGCGGCATCGAGGTACTCCTTGGTGCCGGTGGCCAGACCGACGAAGTTGTCCACGGTCTTGGGGGCCTGGTCAGGGAACAGGTCGATGACGATGTCTCCGTGATTGGTGTGCAGGGTCGCGGTCTGCGCCACGGCGGTGTCCTTTCAGTTCGGCGGCTTCGGCTTATCGCTGCCTGCCGCCGCAGGGCTTGGGTCCGAACCATCCTGACACACCCGGGCCAACCCGGTCAGTGCACAAGCACCAGTCCCACGCCCAGAGCGATCATCACCACGGCGATCAGCCCGTCCAGCAACCGCCAGGCCCGAGGGGTCGACAGCCACGGCGACAGCAGCCGCGCTCCGATCGCCAGGCCGAAGAACCAGACCAGGCTGGCCAGCACCGCCCCGGCGGCGAACGCCCAACGCGCCTCGCCGTGAGAGTTCGCCACCGAACCGAGCAGAAAGACCGTGTCGAGGTAGACATGGGGGTTGAGCCAGGTCAACGCGAGGCAGGTCATCACCACGGGCGCCAGTCGCGCCCTGGTCTGAAGTGCAACCGAGCCGGACGACGGCGCGGGCGCGGGCATCGCAGCGTCCATCAGCAGCGTGTCACCGCTGGGCCGCCACGCTCGGCGCGCTGCGAGTAGGCCGTAGCAGACCAGGAACACCGCGCCGGCCCACCGAACCGCGGTCAGCAGCCATGGCACCGCCTGCAGCACCAGCCCGACGCCCGAGACGCCGAGCACGATCAGCACCGCATCCGAGGCGGCACAGATCGCGGCGGTCACCAGCACGTGTTCGCGCCGCAGCCCCTGGCGCAGCACGAACAGGTTCTGCGCGCCGATGGCAACAATGAGCGAGAAGCCGAGCCCGAGGCCGGCGAGAGCAGAAAGCAGCACCCCTTGACCGTAAGCCGCCTCCTGGCGTCAGTCCAGCTACAGATTCTGTTGATGCATTAGCATCTTTCACGATGCGCATCCCTCTCGACCTGGCCCAGACCCTCGCCGCAATCATCGACGAAGGCACCTTGGATGCCGCCGCCCGCCGCCTGCACCTCACGCCCAGCGCGGTCAGTCAACGACTTAAGGCGCTCGAGCGGCAGGTCGGCCGGGTGCTGCTGGTGCGTACCAAGCCGGCCCGGGCCACCGACGCCGGCCGAGCCGTCGTGCGACTGGCCAGGCAACTGGCACTGCTCGAACACGACGCGCTGAGCGAGTTGGGCGACGTCGAGGCCGGACGGGTGAGCGTGCCGCTGGCCGTCAACGCCGACTCGCTCGGCACCTGGTTTCTTGCGCCGCTGGCCCGACTGAGTGCGCGCCATCCGGTGGTCTTCGACCTGCACCGCGACGATCAGGACTTCACCGTGGGCCTGCTCGAAACCGGCACCGTGATGGCGGCGGTCACCTCGCGGTCCGAACCGGTGGCCGGTTGCCGGGTGACCGCGTTGGGCGTGATGCGCTACCAGGCCGTCGCCACGCCGACCTTCGTCCGCGACTGGCTGCCGGACGGCCCCTCCCCCGAGTCGCTGGCCCGGGCGCCGGTGGTCGACTTCGATCGTCGCGACGACCTGCAGACCGAGTGGCTGGTGCAGCGGGGCGCTGATGCCTTCACCGCACCACGGCACTTCGTGCCGGCCTCCAACGACTATGCGCGGGCAGTGATCGCGGGTCTGGGCTGGGGAATGCTGCCCGGGTTCCAGTCCGAGCGACAACTAAGCGACGGCGAACTGGTGGCGTTGGGTGGCGAACCGATCGCCGTTCCGCTGTTCTGGCAGCAATGGAACCTGCGCTCCCCCCTGCTGGACGAGGTGGCGCTCGAGATCGTCGCAGAAGCACGTCGGGTGCTCGACCAGGTGGACGGCTGAACAGCACACCCACAACGGTGGGAATGCCGCGCAGACCTGTTCGGGCACCCGAGCCGACGGGTACGTTGGGTGCCACGCGGTACAGCCGCGTTCATCCCAACCACTGGAGGAACAGTGAAGCGAAAGAAGCCGCTGTCGGCCGTCGAATCGACCGCCAAGTCAGCCGCAGATTCCGGCCAGGCCGCTCTCGACGAGGCGGTGCAACGTCTCACCCCCTTGGTCGAACAGGCCGGCGACTACGTCGATGATGCGCGCAAGCGAAGCGTCGAGTTCGCCTCCGATGCCTATGACCGTGTGCAGCCCGCGCTGCAGCATGGTGCCGAGTTGGCATCCGATGCGTACGAACGGCTCGAGCCGGCCCTCAAAGACGTGTACGACCGCATCGAGCCCACGTTCAGGACCGCCGGGGCTCTGGCCAGCGAGGCCTACGAGCGCGTCCAACCGACGCTGAAGAAGGCGGGCAAGCAGTCGGCCAAGTTCGCCGCCGAAACCCTCGACCGGGTGCACCCGGCGCTCGATGACGCGCTCGACAAGGTGACGCCGGCCGTCGACAGTGCAGTCAAGAAGGTTCGTCCAGTGGTTGACGACACGCTCGAGAAGGTGGCCCCCACCGTGGACGCGGCCCGCGACCGGGTGCAGAACGACCTGCTGCCCTGGCTGGCCGCCGCCCTCTACAAGGCGGCCGACCTGGCCAAGGACGAGGTGCACGAGGTACTGCCCGCCACTCGCAAGCGACGCAGTGTCGGCAAGACCCTGGGACTGATCGCCCTGGCCGGGGCCGTGTTGGCCGGTGTGGTCTATGCCGTGCGCAGGTTGCTCGCCCCGCAGGATTCGGGCTGGGAGACGCACGAGCCGTCCCGGCCCTATGTGGCCGACCCGGTCAGCGACGTGGTGAACAAGGTCAAGGACTCCTCCGGCGGGGTGGTGGACGACATCAAGGCGGCCGCAGCCAAGGCCGGCGATGCCGTCTCGCACACCGTCCATGACCTCAAGGACAAGGCGGCCGGCCTGGTCGACGACGCCAAGGGGGCCGCGGGCGATGCCTTGCACCGGGCGAGCGGCACGGCCGACGACCTGAAAGACAGGGCCGGCGACGTCGTCGACGATGCCAAGGACGCCGCAAGCGACCTGAAAGACAAGGCCGGCGACGTGGTCGACGACGTCAAGGACGCCGCGGGCGACGCGGCCGATGACGCAGCCGATCGGGCCGATGAGGTCAAGGACGCTGTGGGCGATGCGGTCGACGACGTCAAGGACGCCGCCGGTGACGCCGCCGAGAACGTCGAAGAGGCCACCGACAAGGCAAAGCAGTCGGCCGAGAAGGCGTCGAAGGATGCAAAGGGTGATGCCTCCCCTTTAGCTGAAAGCCCCTACGGCGAGGGATCGTACGTGGGGGCCGAACCGCCGCAGGGGTTCGTGATCAAGGGCAATGAGCGTTCGATGAAGTACCACCTGCAAGGCTCCGGTGGGTACGACCGCACGATCACCGATGTCTGGTTCGACTCGACCGAGGCAGCTGAGCGCGCCGGCTTCGTCCGGGCGCAACGCTGATGGCGGCTGGTCGCGCCACTGTCACCGGTGGTTCGACCAGCTGAACCGGAACCTCGAACGCCCGGCGCCCCTCGGGGGCGCTGAGCACCTGCGAACGGGGGTGGCTGCGACGGCGGCCGCCCCCGTTTCGCGCGCTCAGACGACCGGCTCTCGCTAAGAATCTGAAAAAAGTTCGCCTCGCCACTCACAAAACACCCCTCGAAAAGTGCATTCAAGGGTGTGAGAGAAGAACACGACGACGACGAGTCGTACCGACTGCAACGGCCACTCGAGCCCGGGCCGGACGAGCCCTGGGTCGAAGCGGCGCCCTTCCGGGCCCATGTGCTGCACACCCTCGAGGTGGCCGACATTCCCTGGCCGGTCTTCGCCATCGAGACCGGCATCCCCGTTCCGGCGATCCGCAGCCTGCTGTTCGGCCGGCAGGGCCGTCCGCTCAAGCGACTCACGCCCCGCCTGGCCGGCAAACTGCTGCGCGTTCAGCCGCCCGACCTGGCGGGGCTGCACCGTACCCAGGTACGCGCCGATGTCACGGCGAAACGTCTGGGCGGGCTGCTGCGGGCGGGGGTCGACCCGCTGCGCCTGGCCAGGTGGTGCGATCTCAGCCCGCACGAACTGGCCCGGCTGGTCGACGGCGAGGCGCCCAGCTGTTCGAGGGTCACCGAATCTCTCGTGCTGGCTGCCGAGCGCATGCTCTTCGCTCCGGTCCTCGGCCAGCGCGCGGCCTAGGATTCCGCGCATGACCTGGCAGTGGCTGGCGCCGTTGGTGGTCGCGGCTGCGGTGGCGTCCGTGACCCCCCGTGTGCTGCTCGCGCTACCCGCCCCCATTGATGAGCCGGACAGCCGTCCCTATGACGCGCTGGCAACACGTGCGGTTGCCCTGACGACCTTCCTGCTGGTCGGCGTCGCCGGCGTGGTGGTTGCGGCGCTGGCGCCGGCGGCGACGTCGGCCTGGCTGGGTCTCGGCACCGCCGGTGTACTGGCGGCGGTGGTCGATGCGCGCACGGGCTATCTGCCGACTGTGCTGATGCGGGTCGGCTGGGTGCTGACCGCCGGCGGCTTGATCGCCGCCACAGCGTCGACCAACGACTGGCAGCTGCTCGCTCGGGCTGCCGGGGGTGCGCTGGCCGCCACCGCGCTGTTCTACACGTTCCACCGCATCGGCGGCGGTTTCGGCTTCGGTGACGTGCGGCTGGCCCCGATCGTCGCCGCACCGGCCGCTGCCCTCGGTTGGACGACGCTCGCGGGCGCCCTGCTGCTTGGCGGACTGCTGGGCGTGGCGTGGGGACTGACTTGGCAGGCGCTGGGCCGGGGCAAGGCGTTTCCCTACGGTCCGGCGCTGGTGGCCGGGCCGTATCTGGCGTTGCTCGCCGGCGCCACGCTGCCGCCCTGAGCCCGGATTCGGGCGGGGGCCCGACGTGTCGCTATCGACCCTCGGCGGCGCGCCGGGTCGCGGCCACCCACGTCTGCAGTGTCGTTGCGGCAGCACCCGAATCGATGGACCGCTCGGCCCGCTGAAGCTGCTCGGCCACCTGATCGGTGACGTCCCGACCGAGATCGGGGCCCGTATCGGCCAGCAACGCCGCCGCCGCGTTCAGCAGCACGATGTCGCGCACCGGCCCCCGCTCGCCGCCGAGCACGCCGCGCACGACGCCGGCATTGTGCGCCGCATCGGCGCCGACCAGGTCGTCGCGGGCCGCGTCCGCCAACCCGAGGTCGGCCGGGTTCAGCCGGGTGGCCACCACGTCGCCCCCGGCGATCAGCCACACGTCCGAGGTGGTGGTGGTGGTCAGTTCGTCGAGCCCGTCGTCGCCATGAAACACCAGGCCGCGGGTGCCGCGTGCGGCCAGCACGCCGGCCACGATCGCAGCCATTCGGGCATTGGCGACGCCGACGGCCTGCGCGGCCGGCCGCGCCGGGTTCGCCAGCGGGCCAAGAAAGTTGAAGGGGGTCTGAATGCCCAGTTCGCGACGGGCCGTTCCGGCATGCCGCAGCGACGGGTGGTACAGGGGCGCGAACAGAAAGACGATGCCGGCCTCGTGCAGCACCTCGGCCTGCCGCTCGGGGCGCAGATCGAGCACCACCCCCAATGTCTCGAGCACGTCCGCGGCGCCGCACGCAGAGGACGCGGCCCGGTTACCGTGCTTGACCACCTTGGCCCCGGCACCCGCGGCCACGACGGCGGCCATGGTCGAAATGTTGACCGTGTTCGCACGGTCACCGCCCGAGCCCACCACGTCCACCGCCTCGCTGGGCAGGCCGATCGGCGTGGCGCGGGCCAGCATGGCCTCGGCCAAGCCCGCGATCTCGTCGACCGTCTCGCCCTTCGCACGGAGAGCGACCAGAAAGCCGGCCATCTGCACGGGAGTGGCGTTGCCGGCCAGGATCTCATCCATGGCCCAGCCGGCGGCCTCGGCGGACAGGTTCTCGCGCGAGATCAGCCCGGTGAGCACATCGGGCCAGGTGTACCCCACGCTCAAACCGCCTGGGCGAGCCGGGCACGCAGCAACTCTGCCACCGCCGCCGGCAGTCGCACCGGGTCGACCGGGTACATCACCGCGGCATCGGCGCGCGACCAGGTGGCCAGCCAAGCGTCCGCTACCCGAATGATCAGCACCAGGATCGGCGGGCACTGCGCCACCTCGTCCTTGAGCTGCTTGGCCAGTCCCATGCCGCCGGACGGGGTCGCCTCACCGTCGAGGATCAGCAGATCAAGACCACCGGCATCGACGGCCGCCAGCACCGCCGGTTGCGTGGCCACCTCGAAGATCTCAAGATCCGGCAGATCCGCGGCCACGCGTTGGCCCAGTGCGAGACGCACCTGCTCTCGCGTCGTCCGATCATCGGAGTAGAGCAGGATCTTGGCGCTCTGTTGGGTCATGCGGATTCCTCGTCTACGGGCGATCGACCGGTTCGTCAGCATGCTACCCCCCGGGGCGCTGCAGACTCCCACCGCCCCGCGCCGCCCCTCCTAAGAAGCGTCTCCTGACCCTGGCCGCGCTGCGGCGCATCCAGTACGCCTGCTCACTGCGTTGTCATACCCGGCGAGAGGACCCGCTATCGGCTCGTCTCCCGCCTTGTGGTCAGACGCACTGGGCACGTCCTCGCGGAACGCCCAGGGTTAGGAGACACCTCCTAGCGGAAGAGCTCGACGTGGTCGGTGACCCAGGCCCGGAACGTCCGTGCGGACTGGCCGGTGATCCGGGTGTACTCGCCGGAGATCTCCGGGCGGGCGCCGACGGACTCCCGCCAACCCTTGATTATCTGCGACGACCACTCGGTGGTGACGAACTGCGACAGCAGGGCGCTCGACTCGCGCTCGCTCTGTTCTCTCACCGAGACCGGGCGGCCGATCACCGAACCGATGGTTGCGACTTGTTCACGCAGGCTCAGGCGTTCGGGGCCGGTGAGAACCGGCCTCGCACCGAGGAGGGTCTCACCGGTGAGGGCGACCACCGCCACGTCGGCGATGTCTGCCTCGTGGACGGGCACCTGCACAGCCTCCGGGTAGGGCAGCGGCACGACGCCGGCCGTCTTCACGCTCCAACTCCACCGCGCAGCGTTGCTCGCGAAGCTGCCCGGGCGCAGGAAGGTGTAGTCCAGTCCTGAGCCGTCGATCGCCCGCTCGACCCGGACGAACCTCGCCCCGTTGAAGTCCTCTTCCGCACCGGGGAACGTCACCGACGACGACGACAGCAGCACCGCCTGTCGAACCCCGGACCGAACCAACTCTGCGACCAGCGCCTCGGGATCGCCGAGATCGGCGTACAGGAACACGCGCTCGACTCCCTGAAGCGCCGGCCCGAACGAGGCCGGAACGTTGAGATCGGCGGCGAACACCCCCACCTGAGGGGGCAGTGCCAACTTGCGGGGATCACGACTCGTCGCGCGCACCGGCACCCCCTGCGCAACCAGCCCCGCGACCACCCGGGCGCCCACCGCGCCACTCGCACCGACAACCAACACCGACATTGACTTCCCTTTCGACGGGAACACCATAGACGAATGGCGTTCGCGAATCATGTTCGTCACGAATCATGTCCGTGTCAAGTGAGTAGGATGCGGCCATGACCTCGCCCGCTGAACCAATCTCTCGCCGGGATCGACCCGCCAAGGCACCGCTGTCGAGACGGTCCATCCTCGACGCCGCGATCGAACTGATCCGGGTCCGGGGGGTCGCCGCGGTCACGCTCAAGGACGTTGCCGAGGCGGTGCAGACCGGTCCGGCCTCGCTGTACGCCTACTTTCGGAACCGGGACGAACTTCTCGAGTGCGTTCTCGATGCCGCCTACGCCCAGGTGGAACTCGTCCACCCGCTCGACGGCGATTGGCGAGGCGCGCTGGCGGCGACGATCGTCAACACGATCGAGAAGCTCGAGAGCTTTCCCGGGCTGGCCACAGTCGCCCTCGGCGCCATTCCCACCAGGGAGGGGGCGCTGCGCCTGGCCGAGCACGAACTCACCCTGATGGAGCTCGGCGGCATCGACGCGGACGCTGCTGCCCTGGGCGTGGACCTGATCGCACAGTTCGCTGCCGCGACGGCGATCGAGCGCGCCGTGCCCGGCAAGCGTGAACGCGGACACACCGAACGAGAACAGCTGAAGGCGGCCTACGGCGGCGCCGACCCGCAGGTGTACCCCCGCGTCGCGAGGCTGGCATCCGCCCTCACCGCACCGGACGAACCCTCGCGTCGCGACTTCGCGATCCAGGCCATCCTGAACGGCCTCACCAGCACGCCCTACCCACCGACCCGCCCGACCCCATGACAAGGGATTTCGCGGCATTTTCAGGCGGAGGCTTGGTCGCCTGAACCTGGAGGCCACCCGGCCATCGCCAGGCAGGACCTGCCGCTGAGCATCACCCTCGTGATCGACGGCAGAGGACGAACCCGCCCGCCAGTGGCCGGCAGAAGGCACCCCACGCCGTCGGACTCACCGTCGACGGCCGGCTCCCCGCCCCCGCGCTGCGGGTGGTCACCGACTGGTGCGACGACCCAACGCGGTGCTGAGCCCCGTCCCAGCCACACGACAACGCAGTGACACAAAAGCCTGACGGTGCAGGCTGCGCGCCCCGGCTTGCCGTGGTCCTACGCGCCCGACGCACGCCTCAGCCGCTGCTGCGCGACCACCGTGCACGATCGGGCCGCCGCCGAACCGGCGTCGTGCCCATCGCTCGAAGTCCATGGCCGCAGGATCACAAGTGTGTGACGAGCGAGAATCGCACCCCTCCAGAGGGTGACCAATCGGCTCTGAGCAGCAATAATGACCGGGTGACTCACTCGCACACGACTGCGGCCCCGGTGATGCCGAGCGGGGCGGTGCACCCGATCGCACCGGCCCGGCTGCTTCCGCCCAAGGGGCGTCCCGATCTGGTTGCCGTCGGCACCTGGATCTGGCTGGCGTCCGACCTGATGTTCTTCGCGGCGCTGTTCGCGGCCTACTTCAACCTGCGTTCGATCACCAATGCCGCAGCCAGCGCCGCCGGCACCGAGTCGATGTGGCAATGGGGCACCGCGCACTTCAACCTGCCCTTCGCCGCCACCAACACGCTGATCCTGATCCTGTCGTCGGTGACCTGCCAGATGGGGGTCTGGAAGGCCGAGCGCGGGCAGGTCGGACGCACCGGCTCGCTACTGCAGGTGGGTCAGTGGGGGTTGCGCGAGTGGTACATCCTGACCTTCATCATGGGCGCGATCTTCGTCGCCGGTCAGGCCACCGAATACGCCACGTTGATCTCCGAGGGCTTCACCCTGTCGACCAACGCCTACACCTCCGCGTTCTTTCTGGCCACCGGCTTTCACGGCCTGCACGTCACCGGCGGCCTGATCGCATTCCTGTTCATGCTCGGACGCACCTATGTGAGCCGCACCTTCACCCACGAGCAGGCCGTCCACGCCGTTGTCACCTCGTACTACTGGCACTTCGTCGACGCGATCTGGATCATTCTGTTCAGCGTCATCTACATCCTTCGCTGAACGACCTGACCGAGAGGAACCCCTGTGCGATTCCTGACTGCCAAGCGGCGACACCGGGCCGCACGGCCCGCGCTGCTGGTGCTGGCCCTGCTGCTGATGGGCGCGCTGTACGCAGCTGTCGCACCGGCCGCAAGAGTGTCGGCCGACACCGGTAACAGCCAGCAGGTGGCCGAGGGCAAAGCCCTGTTCCAGGTGACCTGCTCGTCGTGCCACGGCATGAACGGCGAAGGCACCAGCCAGGGCCCGTCCCTGGTCGGCGTGGGGGCCGCTTCGGCAAACTTCCAGGTCGGCACCGGCCGCATGCCGATGGCGAACCCGGGTGCCCAAGCCCCGCAGAAACGTACCAACTACACCGCCGACGAGATCGCGGCATTGTCCGCCTTTGTCGCCAGCCTCGGCCCCGGCCCGGCCATTCCCACCGAGGAGCAGTACAGCGGTGAGGGCCTCAGCGCCGAAGAACTGGCCAAGGGCGGCGAGTTGTTCCGCACCAACTGTTCCGCCTGCCACAACTTCGAGGGTGCCGGCGGTGCACTGCCCAACGGCAAGTACGCGCCCAGCCTTCAGGGCGTCAGCGGCCAACACATCTGGGAGGCGATGCGCACAGGGCCACAGCAGATGCCGGTCTTCAGTGCCGGCGCACTGCCCGATGACAACGTGCGGGCCATCGTTGGCTACCTCGAGACCCTGCACGCTCAGCCGTCGAGCGGTCTCACCTTCGGTGCTCTCGGCCCCGTTGCCGAGGGCCTGTTCGCCTGGATCATCGGCATCGGCGGGCTGTGCCTGATCGCCGTCTGGATCGCCGCGAGGGGAGCACGAGCCAAATGAGCATCGAGACCCGACAGTCGGAAACAGAGGTCGAACGGTTCCCCGTTCCCGACCCCGGCCTTGAGCCGCACATCGAACGCTGGACCGACGCCGACAAGTCCGCCGGTGATCGCGCGTACCGCCAGGTACTGATGATGCTGGGTGCCGTCCCGGTGCTCGCGATCGCTTTCGTGGTCATCTACTTCACCGTGCCGCGCACCAGCTTCGTCGACATCTTCGGCATGCAATGGGACGCGCTGACCTTTCTGCTCGGTCTCACGGGCGGCCTGGCCACACTGCTGATCGGCCTGGCCTGCATTCACTGGGCCAAGACGATGATGGGCGACGAAGAGATTCAGGAGGCCCGCCACTCCGCCGCGTCCAGCGCTGAGGACCGCGAGGTCTTCGCGGCCGAGTTCGCCAAGGGCGCCGAGCAGTCGGGTCTCGGTCGCCGCAAGCTGATCGGCGGCGCATTGGGCGGCGCGCTCGGACTGATCGCGGTGCCCGCCGTGGTGCTGTTCGCCGATATGGGTCCCTGGCCCACTGCTGCGGTGCGCAAAGAGACCATCGAGCGCACCATCTGGGCGCAGGGCGTCAAGCTGGTCAACGACATCACCCGGCGTGCGCTGAAGGCGTCCGACCTCGAGATCGGCCAGTTGGTCAACGCGCAGCCCGAGAACCTGTGGGACCACCACGGCACCGACTTCCAGGTCGAAAAGGCCAAGGCGTCGATCATCATCGTGCGCATGGACCCCACGCAGATCAAGATCCCCGAATCGCGCAAGGACTGGCAGGTCGGCGGCATCCTTTGCTACTCGAAGATCTGCACCCACGTTGGTTGCCCGATCAGCCTGTGGGAGCAGCAGACCCACCACCTGCTCTGCCCCTGCCACCAGTCCACGTTCGACCTGTCGAACTCGGGCGTGGTGGTGTTCGGACCGGCGGCGCGATCGCTGCCCCAGTTGCCGATCACGGTCGATGCCGACGGTTACCTGGTCGCACGCAGCGACTTCACGGTGCCGGTCGGTCCGAGCTTCTTCGAGCGTGACTCGAACCACGATTTCGTAGAGGGTGATCGGTGATGGCCAAGCCCGCGAACGTCTCCACCGAGTCCCCGGTGCTCGACACCGAACGCCCGCCCAAGCCGGACGGGCTGCCGTCCGCGGTCACCGGCGCGGCCACCTGGGCGGACGAACGCCTGGGCCTGGCGAGTCTGTTGAAGAAGAACCTGCGCAAGGTGTTTCCCGACCACTGGTCGTTCCTGCTCGGCGAGATCGCTCTGTACTCGTTCCTCATCCTGCTCCTCACCGGTGTTTTCCTGACCATCTGGTTCAAGCCGTCCATGGCCGAGATCGAGTACCAGGGCAGCTATCAGTTAATGCGCGGGTTGCCCATGTCCGAGGCGTTCGCCTCGACGCTCAACTTGTCGTTCGATGTTCGCGGCGGACTGCTGGTGCGCCAGATCCACCACTGGGCGGCCATGTTGTTCATCGCCGCGATGACCGTGCACATGCTGCGTATCTTCTTCACCGGCGCTTTCCGCAAGCCGCGCGAGATCAACTGGCTGATCGGCGTGGGCCTGTTCTCGATGTCGTTGATCGAGGGCTTCGCCGGCTACTCGCTGCCCGATGACCTGCTCTCGGGCACCGGCCTGCGGTTCGTGGACGGCCTCATCCGCTCCATTCCGCTGGTCGGCACCTGGCTCGAGTTCTTCATCTTCAACGGTGAGTTTCCCGGCGACCTGGTCATTCCGCGGCTCTACATGGTGCACATTCTGCTGGTGCCAGGGCTGATGCTCGGCCTGATCGCGGCCCATCTCGCGCTGGTGGTGTACCACAAGCACACGCACTACCCCGGTCCGGGCCGCAAGGACGGCAACGTCGTCGGCTACCCGCTGTTCCCGGTGTACATGGCCAAGGCCGGCGGCTTCTTCTTCGTGGTCTTCGGAGTGTCGATCCTGATGGGTGCCACGATGCAGATCAACCCGGTGTGGACCGTCGGTCCGTACAACCCGGCACAGGTCAGCGCGGGCTCGCAGCCCGACTGGTACATGGGCTGGGTCGAGGGCGCGGTCCGGATCATGCCGAACTGGGAATGGCATCTGGGCAGCACCACC
>DAOSUG010000014.1:0-12956 GCA_035378545.1 Micropruina sp.
ACTGGCCATGATGGCGCTGTTCGGCACCGTGATCATGCTGCCGCTGATTCTGCAGCAGGCCCTGCACCTGCCACCACTGACCGTCGGCCTGATGCTGCTGCCGGGTGGGTTGTTGATGGGCGTGCTCGGTCCGGTCAGCGGACGCCTGTACGACCGTGTCGGTCCGCGGCCGTTGATGCTGCCCGCCAGCGTGGCGGTGGCGTTCGCCTTCTGGCTGCTGTCGACGATCTCGCTGAATACCCCGGTGTGGTTCGTGGTGGCCTGTCACGTGGTGATGAGCGCGTCGTTCGCCTTCATGTTCACTCCCCTGTTCACGATTGCGCTGGGCTCGTTGCCCCGTCAGCTCTACTCCCACGGGTCGGCGATCGTCGGCACCGTGCAGCAGGTGGCCGGCGCGTTCGGCACCGCGGTGTTCGTCACCGTGTTCGCGTCGCAGTCGGCGCTGGCGCGGGACGCCGGCGCAAGCGTCGAGGCAGCCCTGTTGCAGGGCTCGCACTTCGCGTTTCTCAGCGCCGGCGCCGTGTGGACGCTCGCCATCGTCGCCACTGCGTTCATCAAGCCCCCGGACGCCGGCGACGAATCGGCACCGCCGCTGCACTGACGAATGCGTCGGCGACGCGAGTCTGCAGGCGCAACGCCCTCGCCGGTCCTCACAGACGCCATGGGCCCGCCCCCGCCGAATCTCGGGTTGTGCGACACCCCCCCTAGTGGGACGACTTTTGCGGGGCGCTGGTGGGGCGGCGGGGTTTGGTGCACGATACGTCCATGACGAAAGCGCCGAAGCTCGACAATGACCTCTACGAGGGCGAGTTGCATCGTCTTCAGGCCGAGCTCGTTGACATGCAGGAGTGGATCCGGCAGGAGGGCCAGCGGCTCGTCGTGATCTTCGAGGGACGGGACGCAGCCGGCAAGGGTGGCGCGATCAAGCGCATCACCGAGTACCTCAACCCGCGCGTCGCTCAGGTGGTCGCGCTGCCGGCGCCGACCGAGCGGCAGCAGACCGAGTGGTACTTTCAGCGCTACATCCAGCACCTGCCCTCGGCCGGCCAGATCAAGCTGTTCGACCGCTCGTGGTACAACCGGGCCGGCGTCGAACGGGTGATGGGTTACTGCACCACCGCCGAGCACCGCCGCTTTCTGCGGCAATGCCCGATCGTCGAGCGCATGCTGATGGAGGACGGGATCCTGCTGCGCAAGTACTGGTTCTCGGTGTCGGACAAGCAGCAGGAGAAGCGGTTCAAGTCGCGGCTGACCGATCCCATGCGGCGCTGGAAGCTCTCACCGACCGACTTGGAGTCATTGACCCGTTGGGAGGACTATTCGCGGGCCAAGGACGAGATGTTCGTGCACACCGACATTCCAGAGGCGCGCTGGAACGTGGTGGAGGCCGAAGACAAGAAGCGGGCCCGGATCAACATGATCGCGCACCTGTTGTCGTCGATCCCCTACGAGAAGATCGACCCGCCGTTGCTCAAGTTGCCCAAGCGCCCGGCGTCCACCGGGTACCAGCGCACCGATCGCAGCCTGCAGTACGAGGTGCCCGATCATGCGGCCGGACTGGTGCTTGATCACGACGCGGTGCGCTACGTCGACCCCGAGGACGACGACAGCGAGTAGCCCCGAGTAGTCCGTAGGTGGAGCTGAGCCCCAAAGGGTGGTGACCTGCCCCCCTTCGGGTGATTCAGTGGAATACTGGGGGTGTGCTGAACAAACCACCGATCCGCGTCGCCCTGGTGAACGACTACGAAGTCGTCGTCGCCGGCCTGTTGCACATGTTCGCCAACTACCCCGAGCGCATCGAGGTGGTAAAGCTGGTTGCCAACCGTGAAGTACGCGAGCGGGTCGACATCGCGCTCTACGACAGCTTCGGGCAGACCTCGTCCGAAGCGGTCGCCATCGAGCACGTGCTGCACAATCCGCTGGTCAGGCGCACGGTCGTCTACACCTGGAACTTTCAGCTGGCGCGCATCGACCAGACCACGCATCTGGGTGCGTCCGGCTACCTGTCCAAGACGCTGCCCGCCCGTGAGTTGGTGGACGCGCTCGAGCAGGTGCACGCCGGCAAGCTGGTGGTCAGCCCCGCGCCCAAGTCGGCCACGCCCACCGGAGGCAACTGGCCGGGTCGCGAAGAGGGGCTCTCGTACCGCGAGGGTGAGGTGGTCGCACTGATCACGCAAGGCCTCTCCAACGCCGAGATCGCCTCGACGATGTACTTGAGCCCGAACTCGGTGAAGAGCTACATTCGCTCGGCGTACCGCAAGATCGGCGTGGCCCGGCGTTCACAGGCGGTGTCATGGGGCATGCGCCATGGTTTCGCGGCTGACTACGTGCGACTCGACCCCGACGATGTGGCCTGAGCCCGGTGCGGCTTCGGCCTGAGTGAACTCGCGGCTACTCCTCGAACAATTCGGGATCGCCCGATCCGCGCCGGACGATGACCACCTCGTCGCCGCTCAGGTCGATCACCGTGGTCGGCTCGGTGCCGCAATCGCCTGAGTCGAGCACCGCGTCCAGGGCGTGTCCGATCTCGTCGTTGACGGTCCACCCGTCCGACATCGGCTCGTCGTGGCCGGGCAGCAGCAGCGTGCTCGACATCAGCGGCTCACCCAGTTCGTGCAGCAGGGCCAGTGCGGTGGTGTGCTCGGGAATGCGCACCCCGACGGTGCGGCGCTTCGGCTGCAGCATCACCCGGGGAGCCTCGCGGGTGGCGGTCAGAATGAAGGTGAACCCGCCCGGTGTGGCGGCCTTGATGGCGCGGAAGACGTCGTTGCTCATCTGCACGTACTGACCCAGCTGGGCGAACTCGCTGCACACCAGCGTGAAGTTGTGCTTGGCATCGAGCTGGCGGATGGCTCGAATGCGATCCAGGCCGGCCCGGTTGCCCAGCATGCAGCCCAGCGCGTAGCCGGAGTCCGTCGGGTAGGCGATCAATCCCCCGTCGCGCAGAATCCGGGTGACCTGACCCAGCGCCCTCGGCTGCGGATTGTCGGGGTGCACGTCGAAATACCTGGCCATCGCTTCGTTGCCTCCGATCAGCGCGGACGACGGGATGACTCGACCCTAGTCGAGACTCGGCGCTCGGGGCGCCCCGAGCCGCAACAATGCAGCCATGACGATCTTCTCCCTGACCGAGAGTGAACTGCGGCAGCGGCGCAGTCTGAAGTGGCGCACGTACGCCCCGGACGTGCTGCCGCTGTGGGTCGCCGAGATGGACGCCGCGGTGCAGCCGTCGGTGCGTCGCGAGCTGGACGCGGCACTGGATCGCGGCGACACCGGGTACCCCTGGGGCAACGACTACGCCGACGCCTACCGGGCCTCGGCCGCGTCCCGCTGGGGCCTGGAGCTCGATCCTGCGCAGGTGCGTCGCGGTGGCGACGTGATGAACGCCGTGTTGTGCATTCTCGAGAAGGTGACCGATCCGGGCGACGGCATCGTGATCACCGCGCCGGTCTATCCGCCGTTCTGGCAGGTGACCAGCGGCTACCGGCGCCGTACCGTCGCGGTCGAGCTCACCGCCGAGGGCCGGCTCGACCTGCCGGCCCTCGAGCAGGCCTTCGCCGCCCCCGACGTGACGGCCTTTCTGTTGTGCTCACCGCACAACCCGACCGGAACGGTGCACAGCGCCGAGGAACTCGCTGCGGTGGCCACCTTGTGTGAGCGCAACGGCGTGCGGCTCGTGGTGGACGAGATTCACGCCTGGCTGGTCGATCCCGGCACGATGTTCGTGCCGATTCTGAGCCTGCCCGAGGCCAGTCGTGCGCTGGTGGCGATCTCGGCCGGCAAGTCGTGGAACCTGGCCGCCTTCAAGGCGGGCCTGTACGTGGGTGGTGCGGATGCCGACGACGTGCTCGACCACCTGCCCCCGCTGGCCACCCAGTCGACCGGCCACCTGGGTGCGATTGCGCACGCGGCGGCGGTGCGCAACGAGCAGGCCTGGGTCGATCAGGTGTGTGCCGAGGTGGCCGCCAACAAGCAACTGCTCAGCGATCTGCTGCACGCACTACTGCCGGCGGCGCAGTATCGTGCCGCCCCCGGCACGTACCTGGCCTGGGTCGACTGCACCGAATTGGGCCTGGGCAACCCGGCGCGCCACTTCGAGCAGGTCGGCCGGGTGGCCTTCTCGCCCGGCGCCAACTTCTCCCAAGCGCACGACCAGTGGGTGCGGGTGAACCTGGCCACCTCCCCGCAGATTCTCACTCAGGCGGTGGAGCGCATGGCGGTGTCATTGCGCGCGTAGCAGGTCATGGTGCGCGTGGCGGGCCGGGCTCAGTCGAAGAGTTGCGCCCGGGCGCTGCCGTGACCCTGCAGACTGCGGATGCCGATCAGGCTCAGAAAGACCGTGTCGACGCTGGTGCTGGTGGTGACCTGCACGCTGCCGTCGGCCGCCAGCGCGGCCGACCCGTGCATGCCGGCCTCGTCGGCGATCACCCGGTTGGCGGCCGCGATCGCCGCGCTCGCGTTGGGACGACGTCCGGCCTGTCGTTCGGCTGCCGTTTCATCGACCGCCGAGCGTGCCGCTGCCGCCGCGGTCAGTTCGGCGCGGCGGTCGGCGGCGCTCTTGCGCGACCCGTCCACGACGAGTCCAGCGACCAGTAGCAGGGCAATCACCAGGACCACCACGAACGACGACAACGCCATGCCTCGTTCGCTGCGCCGAGGGGACGAGGTGGGCTGCCGCATCGCCCCAGTGTGCACCGGCCGGCATGCCGGTGGGTGGTTGTCCACAGAGGTGCCTGCGCAACCCGTCCGGTTGCCGGTGTTGCTTCCGCGGCGCGAGCAGGGGCAATAGGCTGACCGTGTTCAACCCCAAGCGAGAGGCTTTTTCATGGTTCACAAGGTCGCCCTGCTCACCGCCGGCGGTTTCGCCCCGTGCCTGTCGTCGGCGATCGGCGGTCTGATCCAGCGGTACACCGAGGTCTCACCCGACACCGAGATCATTGCCTACCGCCACGGCTACCAGGGCCTACTGACCGGTGACTACCTCAGCGTGACCCCTGAGGTCCGCGCCAAGGCCCACCTGCTGCACCAGTACGGCGGTTCGCCCGTCGGCAACTCGCGGGTGAAGCTGACCAACGCCAAGGATCTGGTCAAGCGCGGTCTGGTCGCCGAAGGCGACGACCCGCTGAAGGTGGCCGCCGAGCGCCTGGTCGCGGATGGTGTCGACGTGCTGCACACCATCGGCGGCGACGACACCAACACCACCGCCGCCGACCTGGCGGCCTACCTGGCCAAGCACGATTACGGGCTGACCGTGGTGGGTCTGCCGAAGACGATCGATAACGACGTGATCCCGATCCGGCAGTCCCTGGGTGCAGACACCGCCGCCGAGATGGGTGCCCGGTTCAGCCGCAACGTGCTGGCCGAGCACAACGCGGGCTCGCGCCTGCTGATCGTCCACGAGGTGATGGGACGCAACTGCGGCTGGCTGACCGCCGCCACGGCACGCAAGTACCGCGAGTGGATCGCCCAGGCCGAATGGCTGCCCGAGATCGGCTTGGACGCCAAGGCCTGGGACGTGCACGCGGTGTTCGTGCCGGAGGCGGTGATCGACCTCGAGGCCGAAGCGGCCCGCTTGCACGAGGTGATGGACAGCCTCGGCAACGTGAACATCTTCGTCAGCGAGGGTGCCGGGGTGGAGAGCATCGTGGCCGAGATGGAGAAGGCCGGCCAGGAGGTGCCCCGGGACGCCTTCGGCCACATTCGGCTCGACAAGGTCAACCCGGGCGCGTGGTTCGGTCAGCAGTTCGCGCAGATGCTGGACGCCGAGAAGACGCTGGTGCAGAAGTCCGGCTACTACGCGCGTTCGGCAGCCGCCAACCAGTTCGACCTCGACCTGATCCACTCGATGACCGACCTTGCCGTCGACACCGCGCTGCGCGGCGAATCGGGCGTGATCGGTCACGACGAAGAGAACGGCGACGTGCTGACCGCGATCGCTTTCGACCGTATCAAGGGCGGTAAGCCGTTCGACCTCACCCAGCAGTGGTACCTCGACCTGCTGTCCGAGATCGGGCAGCCGGCGCCGGTCGCGGCGCCGCCCGCGGAGCACTGAGTTCGACACGCTGTCAGTTGCGCCGTCATCCCAGCGGGGTGGCGGCGCATCGTGCGTTCCGAACCGGTAGTCAGCGGCCAGCAGGGTAGCTCGTGAAAAAAGGGAATGGGGAACCGTCCCCACACCGTTCGGCGCTGCGACGGTTGCGGGTGTCCGCGCGCCGGGTCAGCGCAGGGGCGGCAGCAGCAGCGCCTCGGCCAGCACCCGGCGTCCGGTGGCCAGTGACTGCTCGCGTTGGCGCAACTCGACGCTCTCGAGGGCCAGGTAGGTCTCGACGGGCTCCCCCGCACTCAAGGCGGTCGCGGCGTGCCGGATCAGGGTCTGTTCGGCCACCACGGTGTCCTGCACCTCGCCCAGAGCCTCGGTGACCTGCTCCCAGGCCCGGGCCCGCTCCTCGGCGGCCTCGCCGAAGGCCTGCGTCAGGGCCTCGGAGCAGTAGCGCGCCGCCTTGGCCGCCTTGCGCACCTCGTGCCACATGTGCAGGTCGCCGGGCACCTCTTCTGAGCGTACGTACAGCCGCCGGGTGCGATCGATCGCCAGCGTATGCAGATCGGCCAGGTGCTGTTTGCCCAGCGTCGCGCCGCCTTTGCCGATCGGTGGCTGGGTGACGAAGTCGTTCAGTTCGGCACGCAGGTCGGCGTAGCGGGTGGTCTGCATCGACACCACGAGTTGGGCATGTGCCGCAGCGTGAGCGAGATCGAGTTCGTCCGCGAGCCGCGCGCGCACCGGGCCCACCACGTGATCGGACGGCAGTGCGTCCAGGGTGGCGAGCAGCCTCTCCTTCAACACCTCGGCGTCGCGCGGCGCACCCAGCCGGTCGGCGTGCCAGACCAACTCGTCGCGCAGTGCCCTGGTTCGCGTCTTCTTGAACAGGGGTGTGAAGGTGCGCAGGGCACTACGGGTGCGGCGGGTCGCGACCCGGCTGCGGTGCACGGCATCCGGAGCGTCGATCAGCACGTCGTCGGCGCGGGTGGCGATCACGTCCGCCTGCGTGCGCAGGTAGTCGAGCACGGCGCGCGTGGCTGCGTTCATGAGGTGCCGCCGGGTTCTTCATTGCGGGCCACGGTGGCCTCGTCGGGGCGGACGACGCCCAGTTCGTCGATCACCTCGCCCTGATCCTCGGGCGGCGGCTCCACCTGCCTTCGCCGTCTACGCGGTTCGTGCGGGCCGGCCTCCTCGTCGGGCCCCAACGCCGAACCGAGCAGAATGGGTGTGACGGCGGCGAAGGCCCACACGGCCAGGGCTGACGGCGAGTGCAGCGCCAGTGCGATCGGCACCTGGTCGCCGGGCTGCGCAGAGGCCAGCCGCTCATCGAACGGCGCCCCAACGAACAGTTGGCCCAGCTGCCAGCAGACCACGCCGGCCAGCGCGCCCAGGCCGACCGCCAGGAAAGCCGACACCCAGCCGAGCGTCTTGAACCGACGCCAGGTGAAAATGCCGATGATCGCCCCGAACACCACGCCCAGCACGACGTACCAGGCGTCGGCTGCGAAGAACTCGGTCAGGGCCCGCTCCGACACGTTGGCCGACCCGTCCGACTGCACGACGTAACTCGGCAGCCGCACCACCAGCCGCCAGATCACCGCGGCCACGATGCCCACCACCAGCGCAGCCACCCCGAACATGGACGCCGACCACGCATCGCCGTGCCGCACCCGCTCGGGCACAGGTTCCACGGTCGCCGGGGACGAAGTGCTGGTCACTCCCCCAGCCTAATGGGGAGATTCGTGTGGGGGTCCGCTACACGCACGACGGCCCGAGCAGCGCCTTGAGGTCGGCCATCAGCGGCGGCGAGGGCATCACCCGCAGTGTCTCCTCCAGCTTCCACACCGTGGTGCGGTTGCTCGAGGTGGTCAGCCGCACCCGCACCTCGGTGACGCCGGGGTGAATGGTCAGGACGGTGCGCAGTTGCTGCACGACAGCCGGGGTACAGCGGGCCGCGGGTAGCGAGATCACCACCGGTCCGGACGGCCCCTCGGACACGTCGGGAAAACTCACGTCGGTGCCACGCAGTTCGACGCCTTCGTCCTTGCCGACCACCCTGCCCTTGATACGGACGATGGTGTCGGTGGCGAGTTGCAGGGCCACCTGCTGGTAGGCCTTGGGGAACAGCAGCACCTCGACGGAGGCCTCCAGGTCTTCGACGGTGACGATCGCCCACAGGTCGCCGTTCTTGGTCTGCTTGCGGTTGACGCCGGTGATCATGCCGGCGATCGCGGTGGTGATGTCGCGCGGGCCGTCCTCGGCGACGATGGCACCGATCGAATGGTCGCGGTTGGCCAGCAGCACATGCTCCAGGCCCAGCAACGGGTGGTCTGAGACGTACAGCCCGAGCATTTCGCGCTCGAAGGCCAGCCGGACGCGCTTGTCCCACTCGTCGATCTCGGGGATCGGACTGCTGACCACCGCCTCGCCGCCGGCGGGGTCGCCGAACAGGTCGTCCTGGCCGTTGGCCTGGTTGCGCTTGAGGTCGATGACCTCGTCCACCTTCTGCTCGAAGCACTCCATCAGCGAGCGCCGGGTGTGGCCGAGTGAGTCGAACGCGCCGGCCTTGATCAGCGATTCGATCACCCGCTTGTTGCACACCACCAGCGGCACGTTCGACAGAAACTCGTTGAAGTCACGGGCCTTGCCGTGCTCGTCACGGCCTTCGACGATGCCCTTGACCACGTTGTCACCGACGTTGCGGATGGCGCCGAGCCCGTAGCGGATGTCGGTGCCGACCGGGGTGAACATGCCGTCGGACTCGTTGACGTCGGGCGCCAGCACCTTGATGCCCATGCGTCGACATTCGGCCAGGTAGATGGCGGACTTGTCCTTGTCGTCCTTGACCGACTGCAACAGGGCCGCCATGTACTCGGCCGGATAGTTGGCCTTGAGGTAGGCCGTCCAGTACGAGATCAGGCCGTACGCGGCGGTGTGCGCCTTGTTGAAGGCGTAGTCCGAGAAGGGCACCAGAATGTCCCAGAGCGATTTGATCGCGCCGGCCGAGAAGCCGTTGGCCTGCATGCCGGCCTCGAAGTGCACGAACTCGGCGTCCAGCACCTCCTTCTTCTTCTTGCCCATCGCCCGGCGCAACTGGTCGGCCGCACCGAGGGTGTAGTTGGCCACCTTCACCGCGATCTGCTGCACCTGTTCCTGGTACACGATCAGGCCGTAGGTGAGGTCGAGGATCTCGGCCAGCGGCTCAGCCAGCTCGGGGTGGATCGCCGTGATCGGCTGCTTGCCGGTCTTGCGCAGCGCGTAGTTGGTGTGGCTGTTGGCGCCCATCGGGCCCGGACGGTACAGCGCCAGCGCCGCCGAAATATCTTCGAAGTTGTCGGGCTGCATCTGCCGCAGCAGTACGCGCATGCCGGTGCCGTCCAGCTGAAAGATGCCGAGGGTGTCGCCGGAGGCCAGCAACTGGTAGGTCGCCGGATCGGTGGGATTCTTGCTGAGCTCGTCGAGGTCGAGGTCGAGGCCGCGGTTGGCCTTCACGTTGGCGATCGCGTCATCGAGGATGGTGAGGTTGCGCAGCCCCAGGAAGTCCATCTTGACCAGGCCCAACGCCTCGCAGCTCGGGTAGTCGAACTGGGTGATGATCTGGCCGTCGGCCTCGCGCTTCATCACCGGAATGACGTCCATCAGGGGCGCGGAGCTCATGATCACGCCGGCGGCGTGCACGCCCCACTGCCGCTTGAGGCCCTCGATACCCCGTGCGGTGTCGACCACCTCCTGCACCTCGGGGTCGGACTCGTACAGGGCCCGGAACTCGCCACCCTCGGCGTAGCGGGCGTGCTTGGGGTTGAACACCTCGGGCAGCGGAACGTCCTTGCCCATCACCGGCGGGGTGTAGGCCTTGGTGATCTTCTCGCCCAGGCCGAACGGCTTGCCGAGCACCCGTCCGGCGTCCTTGATCGCCTGCTTGGCCTTGATCGTGCCGTAGGTGACGATCTGGCAGACGTGGTCGTCGCCGTACTTCTCGGTGACGTAGCGGATGACCTCGCCGCGGCGGCGCTCGTCGAAGTCGACGTCGAAGTCGGGCATCGAGGGCCGCTCGGGGTTGAGGAAGCGCTCGAAGATCAGGCCGTGCGGCACCGGGTCGAGGTCGGTGATGCGCAGGGCGTAGGCGCACATCGAACCGGCGCCGGAGCCTCGTCCGGGACCCACCCGGATGCCGTTGCTCTTGGCCCAGTTGATGAAGTCGGCCACCACCAGGAAATACCCCGAATACCCCTTGCCCGCGATCACCGTGGTTTCGAACTCGGCCTGTTCGGTGGCGTAGCTGGGTACACCCTCGGGGAAACGCGCCTCGAGCCCGCGGCGCACCTCTTTGACGAACCACGACTCCTCGGTCTCGCCGGCCGGCACCGGAAACTGCGCCATGTAGGTGCCGGTGCCCTCGTCGAAGTGGGTGGAGCAGCGCTCGGCGATGGCCAGCGTGTTGTCGCAGGCCTCGGGCAGCTCGGCCCAGATCTGCCGCATCTCGGCGGGGCTCTTCAGGTAGTAGCCGTTGCCGTCGAACTTGAACCGGTTGGGGGTGTCACGGTTCGACCCGGACGACACGCACAGCAGCGTGTCGTGAGCCGCGGCATCGTCCGCGTGCACGTAATGCAGGTCGTTGGTGGCGACCAAGGGCAGCTTGAGGTCCTTCGCGATGCGCAGCAGATCGTGGCGGACCCGCCGCTCGATGTCGAGGCCGTGGTCCATCAACTCGCAATAGAAGTTGCCGGCCCCGAAGATGTCGCGGAACTCGGCGGCCGATTCGAGCGCCTGGTCGTACTGGCCGAGACGCAGATAGGTCTGCACCTCGCCGGAGGGGCAGCCGGTGGTGGCGAGCAGGCCTTTGCCGTAGCGGTGAAGCAGTTCGCGGTCGGCGCGCGGCTTGTAGAAAAAACCCTCCAGCGAACTCAGCGAGCTGAGCCGGAACAGGTTGTGCATGCCCTCGGAGTTCTGCGCCCACATGGTCATGTGGGTGTAGGCGCCCTTGGACGCCACGTCGTCGCCGGTGCCATCGCCGAACTGCACGCGTTTGCGCTCGCTGCGGTGGGTCTTCGGAGTGAGGTAGGCCTCCAGGCCGATGATCGGCTTCACCGCGCTGCCCTTGGCCACCTTGTACCACTCGTAGGCGCCGAACAGGTTGCCGTGATCGGTGACCGCCAGGGCAGGCATGTTCATCTGCTCGCAGCCCTTGACCAGGTCTTTGAGTCGCGCCGCGCCATCGAGCATCGAGTACTCGGAATGGCAGTGCAGATGCACGAACCCATCGGCCATCGGTTGCTTCGACCTCCATGCGTCGCGGTGCTGGACCGGGCAGAACGCCAGGGGGAAGGTCCAGGGGCAGAGACCCACCCTAACCCTCCGCGGCGGGGGTTCCGGACGACACTCGCTGCGCTGGTTGCCGGCTCGGCGTGTCGCGGGCGGGCTCGGTTCAGTCGCCGACCACCGCCGCGGTGGCGGCCGCCACCAGCCGCAGGTTGTGCGGCAGTGCGCCGTCGAAGCCGGGCGTGCTCATGGTGAGGATCACCGTGTCCAGCCGCGGGTTGTTGACGAACTTGGTGCTGAAGAACCCCTGCCACGAGTACGCGCCGGGGCCGCCCAACCAGTGGATCGAGCCCGCCGGGGCGTTCTCCCCCTCCTGCAGGTCGACCATGTACCCCCACTTGTTCTGGGTCAGCTGCCAGTTGGTCAGGTCGCCGATCTGGTTGGTCGTCATCAACCGCACTGAGGCCGGGCTGAGCACCCGCACCCCGTCCAGTTCGCCCTGGTTGAGCAGCATCTGGGCGAACCGGAAGTAGTCGGCGGTGGTGCCGTGCAGGCCGCCCGCGCCACTGAACAGCGTGCGGTCGTCGCTGAAGGTGTAGTTCGGGCCGAGGTGACCCAGCCCCAACGGCGAGGTGTCGGTCTGCTTCTCGTCGCGGCCCGCCCAGTACACCGCAGCGATTCGATGCCACTGGTCCTGTGGCGGGAAGAACCAGGTCTCGTTCATGCGCAGCGGCTGAAAGATGTGCTGCCTCAGGTAGCTGTCGAAGTCCTGGCCGGAGACCACTTCGACGAGCCGGCACAGCACGTCCACGCTGTTGTTGGAGTAGTCGAACATCGTGCCCGGATCGGCGATCAGGGGCAGCGAGGCGATCAGCCTGGTGTTCTCCTCCAGCGTGGTCGGCGGCGTGCGCAGGTCGTCGATCAGCCCGGCCTCGGCGTACAGCTTGGGTACCACGTGGTAGATCGGGGGCTCGAACAGGCCGTGCCACCAGGTGTTTGTCATGCCGGCGGTCATGGTCAGCAGATCGTGGATGGTGATCGGACGGGACGCGGTGCGCAGCTGGGTGACCGCCCAGTCCTTGACCACGGCGACCTTGGTGTCGGCGAACTCCGGCAGGTAGGTGGCGATCGGTTCGTGCAGCGCGATGCGGCCCTGTTCGAACAGCTGCAGCACGGCCACCGCGCTGACCACCTTCGACATCGACGCCAGCCGGAAGATCGAGTCGGTGGCCATCTCGACGTCGTCGTCCGCCTTGCCGAACGCCTTGAAGTAGGCCACCTTGCAGTGCCGGGCGACCAGGACCACCGAGCCCTGATAGGCGTTCTCGGCCAGGTACCGCTGCTGCAGGGCGTCGATGTTGGCCAGGTATTGGCTGGAGACGCCAACCTCTTCGGGATCGACAGGGGTGTACAGCTCGCTGCTCATGGGCGTCCTTTCGCGACGGTGCGGACCCCGATCAGGCCGGTCAACGGTGGACGACCGGGGCACTGGGATGTTTCGACTCTAGTGCGTGCCGGACCTGTATGGACAGGTCCAGACCAGTTGGGTGAGGGCGGGGTCGAGCCGCGGCGGGCTCCAATGGCAGACGCAGTTATGCGTTCTTCTGTTCGGAGTCCCACCAGCGCAGCACCCGGGTGGCGTAGAAAGTGAGCCACGGGG
>DAOSUG010000015.1:0-12877 GCA_035378545.1 Micropruina sp.
GACGTTGATGATGGTGCGGCGCAGGGTGGCCCAGCGTGCCTTGGCCAGCCCGTCAGTCCTCGGACTTGCAAAGCGAGCGGCGGATGATCAATGCGGAGACACATACGGGACACGGGGTACTCAATGTTGTTGACAAAAGGAAGCAGGCGTTGGGAAGACACCAGGCCTCCGACTCGGCTTCCGGCTAGGCTAATCGACCGTCGCCAGGCTCAACCTTTCGCATCGTCGGGAGCACCCTATTCGCTCTGATAAGGCGGAGGTCAGTGAATCGCCCCGGGTCTGATGGAGGCTCTCAATCCTGGGAAGGGATGATGAGAGTCATGGCAGCACCGAGGAAGTACAGCGTGGAGCTCCAGCAGCGGGCGACGCGGATGGCGTTGGACGCCAGGAAGGATCCGGAGTCGTCCAGGGGCGCGATCAAGCGGATCGCGGACCAGTTGGGGGTGCATCCGGAGGCGTTGCGGAACTGGGTACGCCAGGCCGAGATCGACGATGGGGTCAGGCCTGGGGTGTCGAGTGAGGACACGGCCCGGATCGTGGAGTTGGAGCGGGAGAACCGTGAGTTGCGGCGGGCGAACGAGATCTTGAAGACCTCTGCAGCTTTTTTCGCGGCCGCGGAGCTCGACCGCAGGATCAAGTAGGCCGCCAGGTTCCGGTCGCGGTGGTCGTGCAGTCCATCGACGCCCACCGTGACCGGATCGTGGAGGGCCGCCCGCTCGGGGTCGAGCCGATCTGTGAGGTCCTGACCGAGTCAGGAGTCCGGATCGCCCCGAGCACCTACTACGCCGCCAGGAACCGGCCGCTCTCAGCCAGGGCGGTGCGGGACGCCGAGTTGGTGGAGGACATCAAGACCGCCCACAAAGCGAACCTGGGTGTCTATGGGGCCAGGAAGATCCATGCCGTGCTGAACCGCGAGGGCATCAGCGTGGCCCGTTGTACGGTCGAGCGGCTGATGAGGGCTGAGGGCCTGCGTGGGATACCACGAGAGAAGACCCGCCGGACCACCTTCGGCGAGGGCGCCGAGACCGAGCGGCCCGAGGACCTGGTGAAGCGCAAGTTCATCGCGACCGGACCCAACCAGCTGTGGGTGGCCGATCTAACCTACGTCCGCACCCATGCCGGCTGGACCTACGTCGCGTTCGTCCTGGATGTGTTCTCCCGGATGGTCGTGGGCTGGCAGGTGTCCACCAGCCTGCGCACCGACCTGGCCCTGGACGCCCTCGACATGGGCTTGTGGGCCCGCGGCCGCGCCGGCCAGGACGTCACCGGCCTGATCCACCACAGCGACCGAGGAGGTCAGTATCGAGCGATCCGCTACACCGAACGGCTCGCCGAAGCCGAGGCCGTCGCCTCGGTCGGATCCAAAGGCGACAGCTACGACAACGCGATGGCCGAAGCGCTGAACTCGCTGTTCAAAGCCGAATGCATCCGCAACCCCGCGATGCGACCGATCGGCGGCTGGAAGAGCGTCGCCGACGTCGAGATCGCGGTCGCCGAGTACGTCGACTGGTTCAACCACCGACGCCTCCACGGCGAACTCGGGCTCGTCCCACCCGCAGAGTACGAGGCCACCTACTGGGCATCCCAGCCCAGCCAGCACTACCGTAAGAACCCCGTCCTCACCGAGGCCGGAACCAACTAACCGAGCCTCCACGAAACCCGGGGCGATTCACAGTGGTTCAAGTCCACTTAGGCCCACTCCACGAAAAGCCGCTCTCACAAGGTCGAACATCTGACCAGAGGGCGGCTTTCGCGTGCGAGTGCCCCTACCGGGCGCCAAGGCCGCGGTCTCGTTGCCACACTCTGGCTGCGGGGCGTTCCGCTCGCGTCGGGGTGTGGAGGCGCAACCGGCCGGGGCAGCACAGCGCGCACCTTAGTCGCCGGTGGCATTGCTCGGGGACCTGCGGGGCGGGCGTCGTGGTCGCTGTGTCCGACAGGAGCATGCGACCGTGGCATCAGCCGCCCGATTTGATGAAGCTCCTCGAGACCGAGCAGATCTCCTACGAGCGTCCGGGGGCCGGCCGACATCGTCGGGTGCGGCTCAGTGACGTTCACCGACTGACCCTCGACGAGGCCATCGAGAGCGCCTACGAACTCGTCGTCGGCAACCCGCGCCGGGCATTCAAGCGGCAGCGGTAGCCGCCGCGGCGGGCGAGGTTGCTCAGCCCAGGGCCCAGCCGTGGGCACCCACGTGCAGCCCGCCGTTCACCCCGCTCACCTCGACCGGCTCGGGTCGCGCGTTCAGGGCGAGGGTCAGGGCATGCCCGTCGCCGCGCAGGTCGATGGCGATCGTGTCGGCGCCGACGTGCGAGACGGTCACGGCTGCGGTGACCAACCACGGATGCGTCCGGCGCAGGTGGATCAGCCGCTGATCGAGTTCGAAGATGGGCCGGCCGAAACCCGCCAGCCCCGAGGGATCGACCGGGAACGGCGGACGGACGGCGTCATCGCCGGTGGAGCCGTCGGTCTTCTCACCGGTGAAGCCCTGCTCGTCGCCGGCGTAGATGGCCGGTACGCCCGGTAGCAGCATGAGCAGCGCGTGCGCCAGCGGCAGGTCCTGCGCGCGGGTGAGTTTGGTGGCGATGCGCGTGGTGTCGTGATTGCCGATGAAGTTGAACGGACGGAACGTTGTCGAGAACTCGGCGTGCCGCTGCAACGTCCAGGCCAGCTCGTGAAAGTTGGTGTCGTTGAGCGAACTCCAGATCGCCTTCCACAACTCGTACTGGGTGACCGAATCAACGCCCGAGCGGGCGACGAAATCGGCGTAGTCGCCGTGAATCACCTCGGCCAGGATCCAGGCGTCGGGGTGGGCCTGCTTGACCTGCTGCACGATCGGGCGCCACGCCTCGGCCCCGGCCGCATAGGCGGCGTCGAGCCGCCACCCGTCCGCACCGCGCTCGAGCCAGTGGTTCATCGCCCGCACCACGTAGGTCTGCACCGCAGGGTTCGCCAGGTTCAACTCGACCATGTTGAGGTTGCCCTCGAAGCCGCGCGGGTACTGATCCACCCAGCGGATCCAGTCACCGTCGCTGGACGTCGGGCCACCGGCCAGGGCGCGCCGGACGATCTCGTGCTCGGACGACACGTGGTTGAAGACCCCGTCCAGCAGCAGCCTGACGCCGCGATCCTTGGCCTGGCGGACGAGGTCGTCGAAGTCCTGTTCGTCACCCAACCGGGAATCGATGCGCCAGTGGTCGATGGTGTCGTAGCCGTGGGTGAGGGAGGCGAAGATCGGCGCGAGCAGCAGGCCGTTGGCTCCCAGCTCGATCAGGTAGTCCAGCCAGTTGGCCAGGCGCCAGAGGCGGTGCTCGACGTGGTCGATCGCGTCATGCTCGGCCTGAACGAATCCCAGCGGGTAGCAGTGCCACCAGATCATGTCGTTCGACCAGGACACTGTGCCTCCTGCAGTTGGGGCCCGATTCACCCACCCTAACGGCCACGGCGCGTGGACGTGCTGACCAGCCTGGTGCGGGGCCCTCGGCGAGACCCGGCTGGACTCCCGCGAGACCCGGCTAGACCCGGCTAGACCACTTCGCCGGGGATCGGCTCGGACAGCTTGGCCGTCGTACGCATGTGCAACCCTGCCCAGACCAGCACGATGCCCCAGACGATGGCCAGCAGCCCTAGCCACAGGCTGATCGCGAGCGCCGCCACGCCCGGAAAGCTGATCACCAGAATGCCGCCGAGCATCCACAACAGACCGCCCAGGGCGAGCAGCCAGCCCGACTGCACGTCGGTGTTGGTGAAGGCCCCGACCAACTCGAGAACACCACGGACGAGCAGCCACAGGCCGATCACCCAGGCCAGCGCCACGGCGCTCTTGACCGGTTGCAGAATGGCGAACAGGCCGGCCGCGATGCCGACCACCGCCGCGAAGATCAGAAAGCCGCGCGATTGCCGAGCGTCGCCGCTGAAAGCGAGCACAGCGGCGGTGACGCCGTCGACCAGGGCATAGATGCCCCAGAGCAGGACCAGCGTCAAAGCGGTGGCGACCGGAAAGAATGCGGCGATCAGCCCGAAGATCGTGGCGAGCACTCCGAAGACGATCAGCGCGGTCGAGGATCGCTTCATCAGGTCGATCATGGTGCTCTCCCTCATCGTCGGCGGGCGGGCCAGCCGGTCCCCACTTTCTCACGGACCACAGCCCGCTCACAGCCTCGCGACGCCGGCGCCGGTGAGAGAGTCCCAAACGTTGGCTGAGTGGGCGACCCGTCGCCCTCGTCCCGAGTTGCGGGGCGGGCGCGCTCTAGACTGTCAGTTCTCGCCCGGACGACCGGCGCGTGACCCCGCTGCAAGGAGCGTGACGGTGCCCTGGCTCGACGTGATCGCCTGGACGCTCCAGACGATCATGGTGATCGGGGCCATCTACGGTCTGTACTACGTCGCGGTCGGGCTGAACGCTTTCGGCGAACTCGCGCTGCCCGACCCGCAACCGGGCGACAAACAGCATCGCTACGCGATCCTGGTGTGCGCCAAGAACGAATCCACGGTGATCGACCAGTTGCTGGTGACGATCGGCAACCTGAACTATCCCCGCGAGCTCTACGACGTGTTCGTAGTGGCCGACAACTGCACCGACGACACTGCCGAGATCTGCCGTAAGGCCGGCGCGTACGTCTACGAACGCACCGACGCCACGCGCAAGGGCAAGGGCTTCGCGATGGCGTGGTTCTTCGAGCGGTTCAGCGTCGATCACGCCGGTCAGTACGACGTCTGCGTGGTCTTCGACGCCGACAACGTGGTCGAGGTCGGCTTTCTGGAGGCGCTCAACACCAGGTTCAACGCCGGCGAGACCATCGTGGTCGGGTACCGCACGGGCAAGAACCCCTCCTCGTCGTGGGTGGCCGGCTGCAGCACCCTGTACTGGCTGCTGCAGACCCGCTTCTTTCACCTGCCCCGTAACCGGTTCGGCTGGTCCCTGTTCTCGGTCAGCGGCACGGGTTTCGGCTTCAAGCTGTCGATCCTGGACGACAAGGGCTGGAACACCCGCACCCAGTGCGAAGACATCGAGTTCACCCTGAACGCGATCGCGGACGGTCATCGGGCCGTTCTCGAGCCCCGTGCGGTGTTCTTCGACGAGCAGCCCCAGGGTCTGTGGACCTCGATCAAGCAGCGCTACCGGTGGGCGCTGGGCGGCGTCCAGATCGTGCCGATCTGCACCCCGAAGCTCTGGCGCCGGGTGCGTTCCGGCGACCGTTTGGCCACCGACGGGCTGATCTACAGCGTGGGTCTGCTGATCTCGGCCATCTCGGGTTGGTGCGGCATGGCGTTCAGCCTGTTGCTCGCCCTACGCACCGGACGCTGGGATCTGCTGGTGCTGGGCGCCCTGGTCTTCGGCGCTTTCGCCTACGTGTTCACCGGCATCTTCGGGTGGATCACGGTGCTGCTCGAGGACGCCCGGTGGCCGGGCATGTGGAAGACGGTGCTGCTGTTTCCGTTGCACCTGGGCATCTGGTGGGTGCTGATGCTGGTGGCCCTGGTCTACCGCGACAACACCTGGCACGACATACCGCACACCGTGCGACTCAGCCTCAGTGAGATCGAGGCCGAACACCACACCGGCCGGCTGATGCCGCTCAACCGGCCCCGGCGCGAGCGCCCCGACCCGGGACCGTCCCAACAGGAATGAGCCCGCGCCACCCACGCATGCGCTGATCACCGCACGGTTCGCGCATCGATCAGCACCTCCTCGAGGGGTACGGAAACGATGATCCAGCGCAATAGCCCGGCAGCCGGCTCACCGACCGTTGCCTGCTCAGGCGGCCGGTTGGTCCCACTCCCACACGGTGCCCGGGCGGCCGCGGCCCAACACCACCCGCCGGCTGCTCACCGTGAGCCCACGCAGGGCGGCGAGGCGACGGTTGAGGTTGCCGCGGTCGGGGGTGATGCCACTGAGGGTCTGCGTGATGCCGACGGCGGCCGAGACCGGAAACACGGGCCCGGTCAGAGCCCGGGTGAACTCCAGGTCGCGCCACAGCATGTCGACCAGCAGCGGACGGCACTCGAACAGCATGACGTTGTGGTCGAAGGCAAGATTGGGCACATCATCGAAGGAGTACCAGTCGGCGTCGCCGTCACCGACAGCCCACATGGCGACCGACAGCGAGTAGCCACGCGGATCGCGGTTGGGTTGATCGAAAACGGTGAGCTGGCCGAGCGCGGAGACGTCGAAACCGACCTTCGTGGTCACTGCTCGATGCGCGGCGGCGGCCAGCCGCTCACCCTCGTGCAGGAGCACGCCCGGCAGTGCCGGCTTGCCGACGAACGGTTCTGTGGTGCGAGGTTTGGTGGCCATTTCGACCCGCCGCAACTGGGGGTTGTACCGCAGGGTGATCACGTCGACGGAAACCAGCGATGCCCGGTTCTGCATCTGTCTGCTCCCTCCACGTCGAGACCTCTCATTAGTCTATTGGACTATAACGTGCCGACAAGGGTTCTTGCCGGATCGGACAAACAGAGGGCCGGCCCAGCTCGTCAGAGGTCCCATCGACTCCCCCCGAACAACGAGCGGCTGTACGTGCTCGGGATTCTGAAATGTCGACCCCAGTCGGGTCGTCGACCCGCGACACGCCGTGGTCCATGCCTTCTCTGGGGGAGGATTTCAGAATCGAGCCCCGAAGGCCGTGTTCGCAGGTTGGGGCGTGGTGCCCGCCGCCTCTCCGGGCAGTACCCACGCGGATTCTGAAATCCTCCCCCAGGGTCACTGCAACTGTCGGCGTGTCGCAGCTCGCCGGTTCGGCTGGAGTCGACATTTCAGAATCCACCAGACGTGAGAGTGCGTCGTGCTGTGGGATAGTCGCCCAGTGCGAACGGCCTGGGCCCGGATCGATCCGGTGTGGATGGTGCTGGTCGGGATCGCCTCGGTGCAGTTGGGCGCGGCATTCGCCAAGGATCTGTTCGCCACCACCACGGCGGTGGCCACCGCCTGGCTGCGGTTGTGCTTCTCGGCCCTCATCTTTCTGACCTTCGCCCGCCCACGCTGGCGAGCCCGAGCGCCTCGCGAGTGGGTGGTGGTCGGCTGTTACGGCCTGGCGCTTGCCGGAATGAACTGGGCGATCTACGAGAGCTTCGCCCGCATTCCGATCGGCGTGGCGGTCACCATCGAGTTTCTGGGACCGCTGGCGGTCGCGGTGGCCGGCTCGCGCCGGGCGCGTGACCTGATCTGGGTCGGGCTGGCCGCCGTGGGCGTGGCGCTGCTCGGTCTGCAACCGATCGAGGCGGACTGGCTGGGGCTAGGGCTGGCGCTGGTGGCCGGTGCCCTCTGGGCCGCCTACATTCTGCTGGCCGGCCCGACCGGGCGGCACTTCGAGGGCGTCTCGGGCGTCACCGTCGCGAGCATGATGGGCGCGGTGCTGTTGGCGGTGCCGGCGCTGACCCTCGGATCGCCGGTGTTCAACGGGCACGTGTTGGGTGTCGCGTTAGCGGTCGGACTGTTGTCGTCCGTCATTCCCTACGGCTTGGAGATGATCGCCCTGCGGCGGATGCGTGCGGGGCTGTTCGGCATTCTGATGAGCCTGGAGCCGGCGGCAGCGGCGCTGTTCGCGCTGCTGGTGCTCGGTGAGCGCCTCACCCTCGTCGAATGCCTGGCGATGGCCTGCGTGGTGGCGGCCAGCGTCGGCGCGACCCGGTCACGCACGACGTCCGAATCTCCGTTGATCGACTGAGGCCCGAGCGCAAGACTGATCTGTGGGCGGATGGACCAGTACCGTTCGAGGCCACCACCGCCGACGCCCCGTCACCGAAAGGCGCAGCCATGTCCGACACCCTTCCGCTGGCCGGCCAGACAGCCCTGGTCACCGGGGTTTCCCGCAGGCGGGGAATCGGCTTCGCCATCGCCGGCCGACTGGCCGAGTTGGGCGCCAGTGTCTTCGCGCAGCACCACCGTCCGCACGATCTCGAGCTGCCGTGGGGCGGCGACGACCTGGACGCCCTGCGAAACGAGTTGCGGACGCTCCTGTCGGCTTCGGCGCGGTTCGGCGACCTGGCCGCCGACCTCAGCGACCCGGCCGGCATCCCGATGCTGATCGAGCGGGCGACGGCACTGACCGGCAGCCTCGACATTCTGGTCTGCAACCATGCCAAGAGCGGCGACGACGGCAGCATCCTCGACATGACCGCCGAGCGCCTCGATGCGTTCTGGCAGGTCAACACCCGCTCGACGCTGCTGCTCACCGCGGAGTTCGCGCGCACCAGGACGGGAGCGCCCAGCGAGGGCGCCCGGCGTCCGGGTGAACGGGTGAGCGGCTTGAAGCCCTACGCGCGACCGACCGGACGGGTGTTCTGGATGACCTCGGGCCAGCAGCTGGGGCCGATGCGCGGCGAGGTCGCCTACGCGGCCAGCAAGGCGGCGCTGGCCGGGGTGACCGCGACCGTGGCGGCGGAGTTGCTGGAACTCGGCATCGTGCTGAACACCATCAACCCCGGACCGGTCAACACCGGGTACCTGGACGCCGAGACCACCGACCGCCCCCTCGAATCGATGCAGCAGTATCTCGCCTCGACGCCGTTCGGACGGGTGGGGCGGCCGCAGGACCCGGCCCACCTGATCGGCTGGCTTGCCACGGACGAAGGTGCCTGGGTCGTGGGCCAAGTGCTGACCAGCGACGGCGGTTTCTCGTTGGCCTAGGGCGTGTCGCATAACCGTGGGCGTTCCGCGAGGACGTGCCCAGTGCGTCTGATCGCAAGGCGGAAGACGAGTCGATAGTGGGTCCTCTCGCCGAGGATGACAACGCAGCGAGCGGGCGTACTGGGTGGGCCGGAGCGTGGTCAGGGTTATGCGACACGCCCTAGCTCGCCCTCTAGCTCCCTCTAGCTCGGGTCTCGACCAGCTCGACCAGCGAGGGGTGACGTCACAGCGTGGGTGGTGCCGGCAGGATGCGCGGCCCTTTGATGCCCGCGTCCTTCAGTGCCTGCAGCTCACGATCGAGGATGGCGCGCTGCACCCCCCAGTGCTGGTTGGGCTCGGTCTTGGCGGTGATCCGGATCGTCATGCGACCCGCTTCCACCGACTGGACGCCCGCCACACTCGGTTCTTCCAGCAGCACGCCCTGCCATTGCGGGTCGGCGGCGACCTCGCTGCACACATCGCTCAGAATCTGGATCACCGTGGCCGAGTCCTCGCTCGAATCCACCGGAATGTCGACGGTGGCGGTCGACCAGCCCTGGCTCTGGTTGCCGACCCGGGTGATCTCGCCGTTGCGGATGTACCAGACCTGCCCCGAGCCGTCCCGCAGCCGGGTGACTCGCAGTCCGACGTCCTCGATGGTGCCGGAGGCTTCGCCCAGATCGACCAGGTCGCCCACCCCGTACTGATCCTCGACGATCATGAAGATGCCGGACAGGTAGTCCTTGACCAGGCTCTGGGCGCCGAAACCGAGCGCCACGCCGCCGACGCCCGCGGACGCCAGTATCGGCGTCAACGGAATGTTGAGGATCGCCATCACGGTGAGGACGGTCACGATGGCGATGCCGGCGTTCGCGACGCTGCGCAGCAGCGAGCCCATGGTGGCCGCCCGCGCCGCGTGACGTGCCGCAGAGAGGGCGGCATCGTGATTGCCCTGGTCGTTGCGTCGCTGGTTGGCCCGGCCGACGGCGAGGTCGGAGCCGCGTCTGATCGCGCGCAGCAGCAGCCACCGTCCGGTGATCGCGACCACCAGGGTGATCACGATCGCCAGCGGTGTGTCGGGCCAGATCCACTCGATGGCCATCGGCGTCATGGGGTCCATTCTCATGGGACGGGCGACCGCCGGTCGAGCGGACGGGGCCGGACGCCTGCCCGCAGTCAAGACGCAGCCGACGCGGTCCTACGACTGAGCGAGCGGGGACGCGCTGGTCACGTGCGCGGCCGGCGGCAGCTCAGTCCTCGCCGAGGTAGGCGCGTTTCACCCGATCGTCGCCCAGTAGTTGCTCGCCGGTGCCCTCCAGGGTGATCTGGCCGACCTCGAGCACATAGGCCCGATCGGACAGCTTGAGGGCCGCGGCGGCGTTCTGCTCGACCAGCAGAATCGTGACGCCCTCGGACTGCAGTGCACGGATCGTCGACATGATCCGCTGCATCATCAGGGGCGAGAGGCCCATCGACGGCTCGTCCAGCATCAGCAGCTTGGGCCGGCTCATCATGGCCCGTCCGATGGCCAGCATCTGCTGCTCGCCGCCCGAGAAGGTGCCGGCCGGCTGCGTGCGCCGCTCGTGCAGAATCTCGAACAGGTCGTAGACGCGGGTCAGGTCCTTGGCGATGCCGTCCGCGTCCTTGCGCGCGAACGCGCCGAGCAGCAGGTTGTCCTCGACGGTGAGCCGCGGAAAGATGCGCCGCCCCTCGGGGGAGTGGGCCAGGCCCCTGGTCACCACCTGGTGGGCCGGGGTCTTGTCGATGCGTTCGCCGTTGAACCAGATCTCGCCCGATTCGGCACGTTGCAGACCCGAGATGGTGCGCAGGGTGGTGGTCTTGCCGGCACCGTTGGTGCCCAGCAGCGACACCACCTGCCCCTGTTCAACGGTGAAGCTGATGCCCTTGACCGCCCGCACCTTGCCGTAGGCGACCACCAGGTCCTTGATCTCAAGCATTGCCGGCCTCGTCTTCGGTCTCGGGAGACCCGATGTAGGCCTCGATCACCCGCGGATCGGACTGCACCTCGGCGGCCGTGCCCTCGATCAGGGTCTTGCCGCGCACCAGGCACAGCACCCGGTCGCACAGGTTGAAGATGAACCGCATGTCGTGCTCGATCACGACGATGGCCAGGCCCGAGTCGCGGATCTTGAAGATCAACTCTTCGGCCTGCCGGGTCTCTTGGGGGTTCATGCCGGCCGTCGGCTCGTCCAGCAGCAACAGTTTGGGGTCGGTGGCCAGGGCGCGGGCGATCTCGAGTCGCCGTTGGTCGCCGTAGGGCAGGTTGCGCGCCAGGTGTGCGCCCTGGCCCTTCATGCCCACGTACTCGAGCAGTTCGGACGCCCGGTCGCGGGTCTCCTGCTCCTCGCGACGGAACTTGGGCCCGCGCACGATCGAGGTGAGCGCCATCGCGGACGTGCGGCAGTACCGTCCGACCATGACGTTCTCCAACGCCGTCATGTTGGGGAACAGCCGGATGTTCTGAAACGTGCGCGCCATGCCGGCCACCACCACCTTGCGCGGCTTGGGGGGCAGCACCTCACCGGCGAACCGCACCTCACCAGAGGTGGGTTTGTACATGCCGGTCAGGCAGTTGAAGAAGGTGGTCTTGCCGGCACCGTTGGGGCCGATCAGCCCGACGATCTCACCGGTGTGCACGCTGAAGTCGACGTTGTCGACCGCCACCAGACCGCCGAAGCGCATGGTGACGTTGCGGGCGGCGAGAATCTCTTCGCGGCCCGCACGATGCTCGGGGGCCGCCACGCTCACTGCGTCGGTGCTCATGACTTCTCCTCGGCGAACTCGTAGGGCAGGTCTTCTTCGACCTCTTCGACCAACTCCTCATCGTCGGAGTGGAACTCGAGGGCGCGTCGCTGGTTGGGAATCATGCCCTCCGGACGGACCCGCATCATCACCACCATCAGCAAACCGAAGAGCAACATGCGGTACTCGTTGACGAAGCGCAGCTTCTCGGGCACCAGCTTGAGCAGCGTGGCGCCCAGGATCACGCCCATCACCGTGCCCATGCCACCCAGCACCACGGCGGCCAGCAGGAAGGCCGACTCGAGAAAGATGTACTGATCGGGCGTCACCGACTGGTCGACGTGAGCCTTGACCGAGCCGGCCAGGCCGGCCAGGAACGCGCCGCCGGCGAAGGCGAGCAGCTTGAGGCCGAACACGTTGACGCCCATCGCCTCGGCGGCCTTCTCGTCCTCGCGAATGGCGACCCAGCCCCGTCCGATGCGGGAATGGTTGAGCCGGGTGAAGATCAGCACGATCAGCCCCATCAGCAGCAACATCAAGAAGAAGTAGTTGCTGAACCGGCCCAGGGGAATGCCGAGCACGGTGTGCACCTCGCCGAAGTCGAAGCCGAACAGGTTCAGGTTGGGAATTGCGGGAATGCCGGACGATCCGTGCACCAGATCGGGGCCGTCCTCGCCGTCCAGGTTGTTCATCGTGATGCGAAAGATCTCGCCGAACGCGAGCGTGACGATGGCGAGGTAGTCGCCGGAGACCCGCAGGGTGGGGGAGCCGATCAACAGGCCGAGGCTGGCCGAGATCAGGCCCGCGATCAACATCACCACGATGAAGGGCGGATGCCAGTCGATGGTGGCGAACGCCGACTCGCTCAGGGTGGCGGCGGTGAACGCGCCGGCCCCCAGAAACGCGATGTAGCCGAGGTCGAGCAGGCCGGCCAGGCCGACCACGATGTTGAGCCCGACGGCGGTGGCGGCGAACAGCAGCACCTGCGTCGCGATCGACATGTTCGCGTCCGAGCCGTTCTGGGTAAACGGGAACAGAAAGGCGACGGTGAAGGACGAGAACACCAGCACCGTGCGATGCTTCTGGCCGGCGCGCGACAGCCAGCCGCCCAAGCCGCTACGCATGATCACGGCAGTGATCGTGGCGACGAACACAATGATGGCCAGGAACGTGCCGCCGTCGGTCTGGTTCAACGCGTACGCGGTGAGCAGCAGGGCGAACAGCAGCAGCAGAGCGATGGCCACGATCTCGACCCAGGCCGCCGACCGGAGCCGCTCCAGGCCGGGCGTGCGGCCGGGGGTCAGCAGCTTGCTGCCGGTGAAGCCCAGCAGGGCGCCGATCAGCGCCACCCAGCCGCCCCATTCGACGGTGACCAGGCCACCGAGTTCGAGTGCGATGGCCAGCAGGATGAAGCCGATGTAGGCGAGCACACCGATGCCGGCCGCCTTCGTGCCGCGGGTCCAGCCGACCCGCTTGCTGACCTTGAGCACAGCGGGCGCGAAGCCGCGT
>DAOSUG010000016.1:0-12770 GCA_035378545.1 Micropruina sp.
ACGCTGATCGTGAAGGCGCGATGCCGAAAGGCGCGCAGGTCGAGCAGCGCGCGCTCGTGCCGGGCCAACAGCAACTGGCGCCACACGAAGGCGACCAACGCCAGCGCGCCCACCGTGAAGGCCGCCACCACCTCGAACGCCGGCACGGTGTCGTCGCCGATCAGGCTCAGGCCGTAGACCAGACCGCCGAAGCCACAAACGGTCAGCGGAATCGACCACCCGTCCAGGGGCACGCGGATCAACTCGTTGACGTTCACCACCCGCAGCGCCCCGACGATCAGCATGGCCAGGCCGATCGGCACCATCAGGGCGAACACTCCGCGCCAGCTGGTGAACTGCAGCACGATGCCTGCCATGGTGGGGCCGACCGCGGGGGCCACCGAGATCACCAGCGAGATGTTGCCCATGATCGCGCCCCGGTGCGCGGGCGGAACCAGTTGCATCACGGTGGTCATCAGCAGCGGCAGCATGATGGCTGTTCCGCTGGCCTGAATGATGCGCCCGAGCAGCACCAGGGCATAGATCGGGGCGACGGCGCAGACCAGGGTGCCGGCGGTGAACAGGCTCATGGCGAGCACAAACGCGCTGCGGGTCGGGATGCGTTCGAGCAACCAGCCGGTGACCGGAATCACCACCGCCATGGTCAGCATGAAGGCCGTGGTCAGCCACTGCACCGTCCGTTCGTCGACGCGCAGGTCGACCATGATGGAACTGAGTGCCACGTTGAGCGCCGTTTCGTTGAGAATCACCACGAACGCCGCGACCAGCAGCAGGGCGATCACGGAGCGATCCCGCGAACTCAGCGCCTGGTGCTCGACATCGGCTGCGATCGGCTCGGCCATGGCGATCCCCTTTGCTTGGGCGAAGGGGTCACGCTACGGCCCGGCAACGGGCGGTTCCAAATTCCTACCACGATGACGATGGCCGGCTGGTTCATTCGCGGACGACTCGTAGCAGCAGTACGGACGCCGGGGCGTCCGACGTTGAGGGGTCCGGGGGGTGCGCCTGGAGGTGTGTCCCCTAGGGTGGCGCGCATGACCGTCTCAGTCTCACGCTGCTTCGTCACCGTGCTCGACGCGGACGAAGCCCTCCGCTTCTACCGCGACCTGCTGGGCCTCGAGGTGCGGCTGGACGTGGCCCGGGGTGGGTTTCGCTGGATCACCGTCGGCGCTCCGGACCAGCCGGGCGTCGATCTGGTGCTCAGCAACTATGTGCAGGGTTCGCCGGACGACCTCGACACCATGCGGATGATGCTCGCCAAGGGTTCTCTCAACGCAGTGCATTTTCGCTCCGGCGACCTGGACGAGGTGTTCGCCCGGCTGCGCGATGCCGGCGTCGAGGTACTGGACGAACCCACGGATCAACCCTGGGGGGTTCGCGACTGCGCCGTGCGCGATCCGGCCGGCAACCTGATCCGGATCGATCAGGGCTGAGCCCGGATCGGCCGATGTGCGCCTGCTGTGGGCTAGGCCGTCCGGGCGAGGCCATCCCGGGCGTCTGGTCAGCGCGGTGGCGAACGACACCGTGCAGCCGCTCGCCACGCCGGCCGGGTTCGCCCACAGCTCAGCCTTCCATTGCGCTCAGTTCGATCTGGAGGTTGTCTCGTGCGCGGGCCTCACGCGCGGCCTGGTTCGGGCCGTGAAAGATCGGCCCGGCCAATCGCTCGCGCAGCTGATCGCGCCGCAGCTTCGTCCATCGCTCGGCGCTCGAGCCGAACTCCGCTCGGAGTTGCCGCACCGACTGCTGGTAACGCCGCGGCGCGGCGCCCAGCACCCACAGGTCGGCGTCGCACACTATCGCTCCCGGTCGATCGCCGGCCAGGGGTTGATGATGGATCGTCAACAGGATCAGCCGGGTCACCTCGTCGACGACAACTGCGGGCAGGTGATCGGCCAGCAGCAGAGCCGCCAGTGCGGCCGAGGCGGCCTCGTCACTGCCGCGGGTGTTGGTGTGCACCGCGTCGTGAAACCACAGCGCGAGTCGCTCGGCGACCCCTGCCCCGAGCTCGTCGGCAGCCGCCAGGCATTCTGCGAGATGCTGCACGCCGTGGTAGTGCCGATGGGGCTCGCGCCACCGGCCGAGCAGCTGCTCGGCCAGCTCGGCGCGCGCAGGCAGCGGCCACGCCGCGATCAGAACAGCCGGATCAACCACTGCGCCAGCCCTGCACACGCAGCAGCGAACAGCACGCTGACGAACGTGCCGATGATGAATCGTTCGGCAGCTCCGGTGCTGCTGGCCTTGATTTCGGGGTACCGCGCGAAGCTCTTGACCACCATTGCCACCGCCACGCCCTCGGGAAAACCTGCCAGCAGCGTGCCGAAGGCGGCGAGGCGTTCGAGGTACCCGATCCATTCGCCGCCGCGCAGGTAGGCCGCGGCGTGGGTGAGAGGCGCGATCGCCTCGGTTGAGCCGGGCTCGTCGGATGCGGGCAGCTCGGCGGCCCGGGTGCGCTCGGCGAACCGGAAGACCCGGGTGACCACGCGTCCACCCAGAAGCACCGCCGCTGCCGCGAGCACGAGCACGATCAGGGCCTTGGCCACCACCAGCCACACGGTCATGCCGGCACCGCCAAAGCCTCGGCGAGCAACACCCGCGCCAGCTCGGCCCCCGCCAGCGACTCGGCGCGCGCCGACCTGGTGGCCCGCTGCGACACCGCCGAGGCGCTGATGCCCAGGCGTTCGGCGGCGGCGCGGCCGCTGCCGGTCTCGTCGAGTACCTGCATGATCTCCCAACCCTCCGGGGTGCGACGGCTGACCAGTGCCCGCAGCAGCACCAGAGCGGACTCGGCGCGTTCAGCGCGCTGCGCAACGGTTTCACCATAGGACGACGGGCCGACAGTTTCGGCTGCAACGAGCCGCAGGTGCGCCGGCGCCGATCGCGCCTGTTCGACCGCCGCGCGGGCCGCCACGTACGCCGGCCCCCGCGCCTCGCGGGTCGAGGCGGGCAACGGCTGCTCGATCTCGCCGATACCGATGCCGACGTGCCAGAACGGTTGTTCGGTGAGTGTGAGGACGGCATCCACCACCGCGCCCGGGTCGCGGGTCAGCCCCTGCAACTCGTCACCGGCCGTGCGCTCGAAGCCCAACGCGAAGCGGTCGCCGACGACGGCCTGCAACGCCGTCAGCGCGTCGGGCACGTGATCCGACGAGCGTCGGCTGTTGCGCTGGTCCGCGGTCACCACCGCCCAGAGGGTTAAGTCTTCATGCTGCATTTCCACTCATTAAGTTTGCATGCTGAACAGACTGATGTCCAGTCACCCTGACCACCTCACCCCTAGGGGTTAAGGGTGCGATTCGGGGCGTTCCCTGGCGCGTGTTGGCGCACCTCGCGCCTAGAGTGGGCGAGGTCAAACCAGCACGAGAGAAGGAGCAACACATGTTGAGTTGGGGATTTCTGGGCTGGATCATCCTGGGCGGTATCGCCGGTTGGCTCGCCAGCAAGATCATGAAGACCGACGCCCAACAGGGCATCATCATGAACATCATCGTGGGCATCGTCGGCGGCCTGCTCGGCGGCTGGGTGCTCAGTCTCTTCGGCGTGAACGTCGCTGGTGGTGGCCTGATCTTCAGCATGTTGACGGCCATCGGCGGCGCGGTGCTGCTGTTGTGGATCGTCGGCATGGTCACCGGACGCAGATCCGCCTGATCATCGCACCGAGCAGGGCCGGCATCCTTCACGGATGCCGGCCCTGCTCGCTGTTTGCGGCCGATCGGTACGCGTGCCACGGTTCGGCAGCCGCGCAGTGGTGCGTCGGGTGGTCCATTCGGAGGTTGCGCACCCACCGGATGGCCACGAGCATGGCGCCATGAGCGATGAGTACGACGTGATCGTGATCGGTGCCGGCCCGGTGGGTGAGAACGCGGCGCAGTACGCGATCCGCGGCACCGAGTACCGGGCGGTGTTGATCGAGCGCGAGTTGGTCGGTGGCGAATGCTCGTACTACGCCTGCATGCCGAGCAAGGCGCTGCTGCGTCCGATCGCGGTGGCCGGGGCGACGGGTGACCTGCGTGGGGTGCGTCCGACCCGCATCGACCCGGCCGACCTCCTGGCCCGGCGCGACTACTGGGTCAGTCACTACGACGACTCCGGGCAGGTGTCGTGGGCCGAATCCGCGGGCATCGACGTGGTCCGGGGCGAGGCCCGCGTGAGCGGCGAGCGGCAGGTCACGGTGGGTGAGCGCACCCTGACCGCCCGGCACGCGGTGGTGCTCGCCACCGGAAGCCGCGCCGCGATCCCGTCCGAGCTGGCCTCGGTCCACCCCTGGACGAGCCGCGATGCCACCGGCGTGGTCGAGATCCCGCCGCGGCTGGCGATCGTCGGCGGGGGAGTGGTGGCCTGCGAGGCCGCCACCTGGATGGCGGCCCTGGGCAGCCGGGTCACCCTGCTGGTGCGCAGTTCCCTGTTGCCTCGCCTGGAGCGGTTCGCCGCCGACGAGGTGCAGGACGGGCTGCGCCGCGCCGGCGTCGAGGTCCGGCTGGGCGTTGCGGTGGCGCAGGCCCAGCGTCCGGGGGAGGTGACCGACGATCTCGGACGCCCGCACGGCAGCCCGGTCCGGCTACTCACCGATGGCGGGTGGGAAGAGTTCGACGAAGTGCTGGTGGCGACCGGCCGTCGGCTGAGTACGGATGCGCTACCCGAGCACCTGCGTCCAAGCGCGGGCGCGACGCCGCGGTTGCCGGATTGGTTGCACCTGGTCGGCGACGTGTCCGGCGAGCCGGCGCTCACCCACTGGGGCAAGTACCGCGCCCGACGACTCGGCGCTCGTTTGCAGGCCGAACTCGATGGACGTGCCCTGCCCCCCGAACCGGACGGCGTACCGGTTCCGCAGGTGATCTTCACCGACCCCGAGGTCGCCACCGTCGGACCCACGCTGGCGCAGGCCCAGGCCGACGATGCGCAGGCGTATGCGCTCGACGTGCCGATCGAGTCGGCGTCCGGAGTGGGGTTGCTGATCGACCATCCGCACGGCCGGGCGCGGCTGGTCGTGGCCGGCGACGGACGGCTGGTGGGCGCCACGTTCGTCGGTCCCGAGGTGGCGGAGATGCTGCACGCCGCCACGGTGGCGATCGTGGGCCGGATGACCCTCGATCAGCTGTGGCATGCCGTGCCCAGCTATCCGACGGCGAGCGAGGTGTGGCTGCGGTTGCTGGAGTCGACGCTGCCCTGACGGTGCGGTGGGCGACGTCGCGCGGTCAAGCGTTCGTTGCGCGCGTCCGTACCCGCGCAACGAACCCCGAACCGCGCAACGACGAACCGGCCCTGTCCCCCAGGCCTCCGGACGGCTGCGGCTCAGCCCAGTGCGGCGTGCGTGGCCGCGTGTCGCGCATCACCGGTCAACGCGACCAGCACCCGGCGCACGCCGGCCGCTTCTTCGTGCCGACTCTGGCGCTCCAGAGTGCGCGCCAGCAGCAGCGTGACGTACTCGTTGGTCGGATCGGCGGCCAGAATCGCCCGCGCCTCACGCTCGGCGGGCACCAGCGACGCCCGCTGGTAGTGCGCTCGCGCCAGGTACTCACGCGCGTCGGTGTGGCCCGGCTGCGCGCTCAGCACCTTCTCGAACCCGTCGATGGCGGTCTTGTAGTCGCGGGTGTTGAAGGCGAGCAGCGCCGCCTGCCAGTCGTAGATCGTGGTCTCGGACGTGGTGGTCATCGGGTTACTCCTTCCAGCCCAGTTCGCGCGCAAGTGCGACCAGGTTCTCGAACAGGTGGGCGTTGTAGTCGACGCCCAGCATGGACGGCAGCGCGAACAGCACGTAGTCGGCTTCGCGTACCGCTTCGTCGGCGGCCAGGCCGGTCGCCACCTCGTCGATGCTGCCGGCGAACGTGGGGCCGGACCGGGCCGGCAGCCCGTCCAGGATGCCCGCGGAGTCCGTGTCGCCGCGGTCCAGCCCGAAGTAGGACTGGTCTTCGGCAGTGGTGATCGGGAACGCGCTACGGGTCACCGCCGCCTGGCCGCCGGTGCGGTGGCCGGACTCGGCCAGGGCGGCCCGGTAGTCGCGCACCTGATCGGCCTGCTGAAGGTGGAACGGACGTCCGTCATCGGCCAGCAACAAGGTCGAACTCAGCAGGTTGTACCCCGCTCTGCCCGCCCAGACGCCGGTGGCGTGCGTACCCGCACCCCACCAGATGCGGTTCGGCAGCCCGGGGGAGAGCGGCTGCACGGTCAGGTCAGGCGCGGCGTCACGATCGAGCGCCCGCTGCGAACGCGCCACCGGGTGGCCGCCGATCGCCCGACGGAACAGCTCGGCGCGGGCGCGGGTCACCGACGACCAGTCCTCGCCCTCGGCCAGCCGGTAGCCGAACGCGGCCTGCCCGTCGGCGGCCGGCTCGGGCGATCCCCGGCTGATGCCGAGTTGCAGACGTCCGGCGCTGATCAGGTCGGTCGCACCCGCCTCTTCGGCCAGGTAGAGCGGGTTCTCGTAGCGCAGATCGACCACACCGGTGCCCACCTCGATGGTGGACGTGCGCGCCGCCATCGCTGACAGCAGCGGAAACGGTGCCCCCAGATTGTGGTCGAAGTGATGCACGCGCAACCAGGCGCCGTCCAGCCCGGCGGCCTCGGCGGCCACCGCCAGGTCGATGTGCTGAAGCAGCGAATCACCTGCCGTGCGCACCCGCGAGCCGGGTACGTCGCGGTAGTGCCCGAAGGACAGGAAGCCGATCTTCTTGGTCATCGCCACTCTCATCGATCAGTCGCCCTCGGCGACATGAATAGTTGTGGTTTCAACAACTTACCGGCGGAGTTATTCCGGCCACACGATCGGCCCGTAGCGGGCACGCTCGGCACCGGTCATGAAGGCCCAGTACCGCTCGCCGTACGACCAATGCCACCATTCGGTGGGGTAGTTGACCAGACCGGCCCCACTCAGCGCACGAACCAGGGTGGCCCGGTTCGTCGCCGCCGGCCCGGGCACCGAGGCAGCGGTGTAGCAGGCGCCGTCGCTTTGTTCGGGGGTCGCATCCAGCGGCGTGCCGAGATCGAGTTCGCGGCCGTCCGCCTCGCACAACGTCAGGTCGACGGCACCACCGGTGCAATGTGGCGCGACGTCCGGGGGAGCCACCCAGCGGCTGGCCAGATCATAGAGTCGCTCGTGGTTCAAGCCGGGGTAGTGCTCGCGAAGCTCATCGCAGTAGTGGTCCCAGTACTCCCGCTGCCGGGACGGGGCCCGGTACCCCTCGACGATCAGCAACTCGAGATCGGCCGGAAGCGACTGGGCGGCCGACGACAGCCGCTCGGCCAGTCCGCTCCGCGCCCAGTGCCAGCCACCGGCAGCACTGTGCTTGCGCGCATCGATGCGCAATCGGGGCAGCCCGCTCAGGTCGATGAGGGGATCCCCGCAGTCGCGCACGGGAATGCCGACCACGCGCGGATCACTGATCAGCACGACCCCAGGTTGCACCGCGCCAGTCTGGCACGGTTCTGCACCCTCAACACGCCGATCGGCATGGCGGTGGCGCCGACCCGAGCCGGGGTCGGCGCCATCGAAAAGGGCGCGCGCTTGCGGTCAGACCTGCTGCAGGCAGTACACGGTGCCCGAGGCCGTGTTGCGACCCTCCCAGTAGATGCTGGTGGTGTCGGGCCAGTCGTTGCAGGCGCCGAGCCGTCCGGCGGACTGGCTCTGCTTCTCTTTGATGCCGAGTACCTTGTACTGCGCGTCGGCGCTGCCGCAGTCGACCACCTTGACGCTGTCGCTGCCGGTCTGCTGCACACAGTCACCGACCTTCATACTGGGGCTGTCGAAGACACCGGTGCGCCACATGATGCCCAGGACGATCACCACTATGGCGATGCCGATCGAGGTCAGGAACTTCTTCAGCTGGAAGCCCTTCTTGGGCTGTTCGGCAACCTGCGGTTGAAAACCACCGGGCGGTGGGTACGCGCCGGGCGGCAGCGGCTGGCCGTCCGGACCGAGTGGAGGGCCGGCGTAGCCGGGCTGGACGGGCTGACCGTCCGGACCGACCTGCGGGCCGCCGTAACCGAGTTGACCGGGCTGACCGGGCTGACCGACCTGCGGGCCGCCGTAACCGAGTTGGGCGGGCTGACCGGGCTGACCGACCTGCGGAGCGGCGTCACCGGGGTGACCGGGCTGGCCCTCGGACGCGGACTGCGGGTTCTGCGGGCCCGACCCGGGGATCTGTTGGGGGTTGTTGACGTTCTCGGGAGGCTGGTTTGCGCTCATGGGCGTCCTTTCTGAGCGAGCTTTGGCAGGCCGTCAGTCTGCCAGTCGGGGCGACCACGATCGTCCACGCAATGGGGGGAGTACTGCCCGATTCCGTGAGGGCATCCTTCTGGCGCTTTTGACATAATGTTGCTTATCGGACAAGTCTCACAGCTCTCGCAGCGACGACGCTTTGTGCGCGGCCTCGGCGCCGGTCTTCTCGCACCGGACGATCCAGTACGGCTCATCGTCGCTGGCGTTGAACTGCTGGCCGTCGAACTGGAACCCGTGGGTACGTCGCTCGACGGCTTCGCCCTGCGTGCGCCCCTGCGACGTGTTCCACGAGACCCGGGTGCCCTTACTGATGGTTATGGCAGCGACAGTATGCGCCGCCAACGACCGCCGGAACCACCCCGCCGGGCATCATTCACTGCCCCTCCGGGTGAATTGAAGGCCTGGCAATGAATCGGCGCCAATGAAGGCTGGCGACTTCAGTCGAGGCAGAACTCGTTGCCCTCGGGGTCCCGCATCACGATGAACCCGTCGCTCAGGTATGGCTCCGGCTCGAACCGTTGCACCCTGGTCGCACCCAACGCCAGCAGGCGGCTGCATTCCGCCTCCAGGGCGCTGAGTCGCTCCTCACCTTTGAGTCCGGGGGCAGCTCGCACGTCCAGGTGCATCCGATTCTTGGCCACCTTGCCCTCTGGCACCTGCTGGAAGAAGATCCGCGGGCCGCGCCCCGCCGGGTCCTGCAGCGCGGACGACCGGTTGCGTTGCTCCACGGGCACGTCCATCCGGTCGAGAAACTGGTCCCAGGCCACCAGCGGGTCATCGCCCTCCCCCAGCTCGACGCCCGGCGGCGCCGGGTGCACGTAGCCGAGTGCGTCGCGCCAAAACAGCGAGAGTGCCGCGGGATCATGGCAATCGAAGGTGACCTGAAACTCTCTGCCCATCGGCCGATTATAGAACGTAGAGCCGAATTGGAACAGAGGGAACCATTGACTTCGCCGGGGTGGCCGGATAGCGTCCCGGAATAGTCACACGCCGACGAGCGAAGATCTGCAGAGCGGCACCTCTTCGCTAGCCTCGGCAGCCCGACTTGCCCCGCGTCCACCCGCGAGCAGGAGGCGATCCGTGCCCACATACAGCTATCGGTGCGTCAATGGTTGCACCTTCGATGCAGTCTTTGCCATGGCCGAGGTTCCAGCAGAACTGACGTGCACACGGTGCGGCGTCTCAGCCCGCCGGGTGATCGGCGCACCGCATCTGGCCGCAACCGGAACCCCGGCCTTCCAAGCTGTGGATGCCGCGGCCCGCAGTGCGCACGAACCCAGCGTCGTCACGAGTCTGCCTTCCAAGGGCCGCCAGCGAGTACAGCGGGTGACTCACAACCCCCTGCATCAGAAACTGCCGCGGCAGTGACGGCAACGCCACCCGCGATGATCACCCAGTAACACCAACCGAAGGAGCAGCACCATGCCGGAGCACGTGTTCAAGCTGGACAACAGCAAGCGGTTCACCGACCAGGAGAAGCTGGGTCACAACCGCTGGCACCCCGAGATCCCGCCGGTGGCAACGGTGAAGCCCGGGGACTCCTTCCGGGTGGACTGTCGCGAGTGGTTCGACGGGGCGATCAAGAACGACGACTCCGCCCAGGACATCCTGGACGCGCCCCTGCTCACCGTGCACACCCTGAGCGGCCCCTTCGCAGTCGAGGGCGCCAAGCCCGGCGACCTGCTGATCGTCGACATCCTGGACGTCGGCCCGTGCCCCCAGGAGGACTCGGGGCCGCTCGCCGGCCAGGGTTGGGGCTACACCGGCATTTTCGCCACCCGCAACGGTGGCGGCTTCCTCACCGAGCAGTTCCCGGACGCCTACAAGGCGATCTGGGACTTCACCGGTCAGGTCGCCACGTCGCGGCACGTTCCCGGTGTGTCCTACACCGGCCTGATCCATCCCGGCCTGATGGGCACCGCACCGTCCGCCGAACTGCTCGCCACGTGGAACGCGCGCGAGGGCGCACTGATCGCCACCGACCCGGACCGGGTGCCACCGCTGGCCCTGCCGCCCGAGGCCGAGCATGCCATCCTCGGCGGCCTCGACCGCTCGGAGTGGGCCAGGGTCGGCGGTGAGGCGGCACGCACCGCACCGCCGCGTGAGAACGGCGGCAACCAGGACATCAAGAACATGAGCAAGGGAACGAGAATCTTCTACCCCGTGTTCGTCGATGGCGCCAACCTGTCCCTGGGCGATCTGCACTTCTCCCAGGGCGACGGCGAGATCACCTTCTGCGGTGCGATCGAAATGGGTGGGTTCATCGACCTGCGCGTCGACCTGATCAAGGGCGGAATGGACACCTACGGGGTGGCCGAGAACGCCATCTTCATTCCGGGCAACGTCGATCCGCAGTACAGCGAGTGGATCGCGTTCTCTGGCACGTCGGTCACCCTGGGTGGCGAACAGCGCTACCTCGATTCGCATCTGTCCTACCAGCGCGCCTGCCTGCACGCGATCGACTACCTGACCAAGTTCGGCTACAGCCCCGAGCAGGCCTACCTGCTGCTGGGCTCGGCACCGATCGAAGGGCGCCTGTCCGGCGTGGTGGACATTCCCAACTCGTGCTCGACGGTCTACATCCCGACCGCGATCTTCGACTTCGACGTGCGGCCGTCGGCCTCGGGACCCGTACAGATCGATCCCGGCAAGGGAGCACCCAGGGCGTCCGCCTGAGCCGGCGGGCGATGTGGGTCGGCTGCAGACGCCGACCCACATCGTCCGATCACCGGCATCGGTGGGGCGGGGTGCTGGGTTTCGCACCGCTCATTCGTACAGGATGTATTCCGGCTGCGGCTTGAGCTTGAGCACCTCTTTGGCCGTCATCATGCGACCGGTCTTGCCACCGTTGTACCGGGGCAGCTTGTCCTCGACGTAGAACAGCTTGAAGCCCGCGTGGACGTACGTGGGTCGGGTCTTGATCACCGCGTTGTAGGTGGACACCTTGGCACCGGGCGGGCCGATGCCGTCCACCGAATTGATGTAGACCACGCCGGGGTACTGCTTGAGGTCCTTGGGGTTCTTGACCACCCCACGGTTGAGCTGGTGGAACAACAGCACCTTCTGCGGCAGGTTGTTGGCGGCCACCACGCCGGAAAGGTAGGACGCCACCTGGTCGAGTTCCTTGCCGCTGGTGTGGCCGAACACGCGACCCGGGATCTGGCCCTTGTCCACGGCCCACTCGGGGTCAAGGGCCAACCCCACATTCGGGTACGCGAGCCATTTGGCGAAGTACTTCACCTCATCGATGAAGTCGGCCCGGCCGGGCTGAATGTTCAGCAGCAGCAGCGCCTTGTGCTTGTCGGCGGTGGCGAGCCATTGCTTGATCACCTTGTCGTCGACGCGGGTGCGGAACTTGCCGTCCGCCCCGGGTGAACCGTGCACGGTGGTGGCGATCAGTTCCATCACCGGAAGCAGTTCGCGGCCACCGCGGAAGGCTTGGCCGCGCTGTTCGATCTCTTTCATGCGGTCGTCGAGATTGCCGATGCCCAGCCGGCCCTGACCGGGCGCACCTGGAAAGCCCGAGTAGCCGAACAACCGGTACTTCGGGAACAGCTCACGTCCGCCTCGGGGCAGATCGGACGGGGCGGGTGGCTGTGACGTCTGCGGTGCCGCAGTTGGCGACGTGGCCGCATCGGTGGCGGATGCGGTCGTGGGAGCGGGTGCTGATACCGACGGGGCGGGCCCCGTGGGGGGCGCTGTGCCGCAACCGGCCAGCACCACCACGAGGGCGAGCGAGATCAAGCGGACGAGGGGCATTGCTTCATTGTGCCTGCTGATTGCACAGCCTCCGCACAGCTACCGGCGCGCGTTCAGGCAATCATCAGTCAATCGTCACCCGGTCGTCATGCGGCCTGGCGCAGCGACGACCTCGACCCGTCGGTTCTTCCGCTTGCCCGCATCCGTCCAGTTGGACGCGACCGGCCGGGTCTCACCGAAGCCGGACCCCGTCATCCCGCGACCCACCCCGCCGGAGCCAGTGCGTCCGCGGAACACCTCGGGGCGGACGCAGCACCGCCGCCCGGAGTTGAACCCGGCGTCGGTCTTCCTGCGGCTCAGAAGTTGATCATGTGCCCGGCGATGCCCTCAACCGCCTCTTTCAACGCCTCTGAGAGGGTCGGGTGCGCGTGCACGTTGCGTCCGACCTCGTCGGCGGTCAGGTCCCACTGCTGGGCCAGGGTCAACTCTGGCAGCAGTTCGGTGACGTCGGGGCCGATCATGTGCGCGCCCAGGATCTCGTTGTGCTCGGCGTCGGCGATGATCTTGACGAACCCGGTGGCATCACCCAGCCCCCACGCCTTGCCGTTGGCGCTGAACGGGAACTTCGACACCTTCACGTCGTAGCCGCGCTGTTTCGCCTGCTCTTCGGTGTAGCCGAACGAGCCGATCTGCGGCTGGCAGTAGGTGGCGCGGGGAATCATGTCGTAGTTGATCGCCATCGTCTCGGCGCCGGCGATGGTCTCGGCGGCCACCACACCCTGCGCCTCCGCGACGTGCGCCAGGGCGAGCTTCATGGTGACGTCGCCGATGGCGTAGACGCCCGGCACGTTGGTGCGCA
>DAOSUG010000017.1:0-12244 GCA_035378545.1 Micropruina sp.
CCGACGACCACCCTGCCGACGCCCTCAGCTACCGCATCACCGCACTGATCAAGAAGCACCGCCAGGCCGCGGCCGAAACCTGGGAAACGATCACCCCCACAGCCCCCAGGCCCTACCCCGAACACTCACGACCCCACGACCACGACCGCGGCCGCGGCATCAGCATCTGAACCCATGCGAATCGAGAGGACACCGCCATGGCACAGCCCGCCCACCACGGTAACTGGGGACGACCCGAACCCGCATGGCTCTCGCTCCAGCAAGCCGCGGTCATCTATGGCGTCAGCACCGATACGATCCGGCGACGGGTGGCCTCGGGGGATCTTCCCGCCTTCCGATGCGGTCGCCGGATTATCCGCGTGCGCGCAGAAGACCTGTCGCGCCTGTTTCGCGAGATCCCCAGATGACCGGGCCGGTCGCCCAGCTATTGCCCGGTGGCCATGGCGGAAAGCGCGTCGGCGACGGCCCGCGCCCTTCCGCGAGCGACGTGCTGGTAGCGCATCGCCGCTGCCGGGGTCGAGTGACCCAGTCGCTCCATGAGTTCGGGCAGTGTCGCGCCGACCTGGGCCGCCAATACCGCCCCGGTGTGCCTGAGGTCGTGGATGTGGAGATCGGGTCGCCCGGCTACCTCACGGGCCTTACAGAACCCGGACGCCGACTCGTTGACCATGCGACCCATGATGCGCCGGCGCCGGGCGGGCTTGCCGTTGAAGCTCGTGAGTGCGAGATGCCCACCACGTTCGCCGGTAAACAGCAAGGCGTCCGGTCCGGGTTCGGTGAACTGGTCCAGATGCTGCCGAATGGACTCCAGCAGGTGCGGCGGAATCGTCACGTCCCGGTCTCCCGCCTCGCTCTTTGGCGTGGTGACCACGCGCTGTCCGCCGACCAGCACGACCGCTCGGCGAACCTTGATCCGGGGATTGCCGCCGCTCAGGACGAGATCCCGTCGACGAAGCTCGCTCACCTCGCCGAACCGCAGCGCGCACCAGGCCATCAGTAGGATCGCGAGCCGATGGCGCTCGGGCATGCTGTTGATGATCAAGCTCAGTTCGTCGAGTGTCGCCGGGTCGGCCTTGTGCTTCGTCCTCGCCTTGGACGCGCCAGCGACTATTGGAGGCTTGATCATTGGATCCTTGCGCGCCGCGGCTCGGAGGATCTCGCCCAGCAGGGCATAGGCGTGGGCGTTGGCCACCGGCGTGTTCTGTGGAAGTTCGCGATCGAGCCAGAGGCTTACTCGCTCTTCCGTGATCGATCGCATCGGCAGTTGACCCAGATGCGGCAGGACACGTCTGTCCAGAAGGTTCCCGTAGTGCTCGCGAGTTCGTGCCTTCAGCGGTTGCCCGTCACTGCGTTTGTGGGCCTCCAGCCACTCGGGTGCGAAATCGCCCAGTGTGGAGCCGGGCCGGTACTTGACCTGCGATCGGACCGTCGGCGCGGTCCACTCGTCCCGCTCGATCATGCGGTACTCATCGCGCAGCCAGCCCTCGGCGTCGAGCTTGGTCTGGAAGGTCGTGGGCGCGTTGTGGCGCCGAAGGTCGGGGCCGACGTAGCTAGCCTGATACCTGCCTGACGGCAGACTGCGAAGCTTGCCGAAACCGCGCCGCTGCGACATGTGGGCATCCTTCCAACGACCCGGTCGTGCACCATACGTGCACCATCGTAGCCGAATTGAGCCCCTTTCTGCCTACTTGTGCAATCGTCGACTCTCCCCATCTGGACATTGATTTGCCTAGTCAGAGACCTATGGCAAGCACAGTTCCAGACGGGGAAGTCACACCCCGATTCTGATTCGAGTCCAGGCGGGGGAGCCACCTTCAACTCGGGCAGGGCAGACTGAGGCGATGAACGCGCAGCCATGGGGGCCCGGCCAGGACGCCGCGCTACTTGACGCCATGCGGTGCTACAACGCTGACTTCGCTGCATGGTCCGCCAACGTCCAAGCGGGTGAGATCAGGCTGCAGGGCGAGGAGCGGGCGGCGCAGCGCGCCGGGTACCGGGCCGGCAGGACCGGCGTCGACGAGCCGGCGCGCCGCGCTGCCACCTCGGCCTACAACGCCCGCGAACTCGTCGCCTGGGCAGTCGGCTACGGCGAGGGGCGAGCGACCCGCGAATTGCAGCCGTAGTGGCGCCACGCTCACCGCTGCCGCAACGCCATGGGCTGGACGCGGCCTGGATGCGGACCCCCGACCGTAGCCCCGGCGTCCAGCCGCCCTGGACGACCATGCGCGGCTTTCTGCTCGACCGGCTGCCGGCGGACGTCCCGGTGGCGGAGTTGCTGGCCTCCGGCGCCTTCGTCGACCAGCACGGACGTCCCTTCGCTGCCGGTGAGGCCTATCGGCACAGCACCCTGATCTGGTTTCACCGGGCCGTGCTGCCGGAACCACCCGTGCCGGGCGAGGTGCGCGTGCTCCACTCCGACGACCGCATCGTCGTCGTCGACAAGCCACACTTTCTGGCCACCACGCCGCGCGGGGTGCACGTGCGCGAGACCGTGCTGGTGCGGCTGCGGGAGCAACTGGACCTGCCCGACCTCGCGCCCGCGCACCGGCTCGACCGGCTGACTGCCGGAGTGCTGCTGCTGACCGTCCAGCGCAGGCACCGCGCCGCGTATTCGACCCTGTTTCAGAACCGGCAGGTGACCAAGACCTATGAGGCGCTGGCAACGTTCGATCCTGCGCTGGACTTTCCGCGACGGTCGCTCGATCGCATCGAGAAACGACGCGGCAGCCTGCAGGCCCGGGTGGTCGAGGGCGAGCCCAACGCCGACACCCTGATCGAACTCGTCGAGCGGCGAGGAGGCCACGCCCGCTACCGGCTCACTCCCCGCACCGGCCGCACCCACCAACTGCGCCTCCAGCTCGCCGCTCGCGGCCTGCCGATCGTCGGCGACCCGCTCTACCCTCGTGTGCTGGACGTCGCCCCCGACGACTTCACCACCCCGCTGCAGCTGGTCGCGCGTCGGCTCGGCTTCCGCGACCCGGTCGACGGCACCGAGCGTGAGTACACCAGCCGACGTTTGCTCGACTGGCCGCCCTCCGAAGAGTGACCGGGGCAACGTCCCCGGCGTGCCACAGTGTCGGACATGAGTGCCACCAGGCCCGCTTTGCGGCTGCTGTTCTGTTCCCCGCAGATTCCCGGCAATACCGGAGCGGCCATGCGGCTCGCGGCGGTGACCGGCGCGGAACTGCACGTGGCGCGTCCGATCGGTTTCGACATGGACGAAGCGAAACTGCGTCGGGCCGGCCTCGACTACCGCGACCAGGCGTCGACCTTCGTGCACGACTCACTCGAGCACGCCTACCGGGCACTGCTGCCGGCTCGGGTGTTCGCGTTCACCTCACACGCAACGGTCGCGCACACCGACATCGCCTACCGGCCCGGCGACGTGTTGCTGTTCGGCCCCGAGCCCACCGGGTTGCCGGCCGAGGTGCTGGCCGACCAGCGGGTGACCGAACGGGTGCGCATTCCGATGCGGCCCGGCATGCGCTCGCTCAACCTGAGCAACGCCGCGGCGATCGCCCTGTACGAGGCCTGGCGCCAACTGGGGTTCGTCGGGGCCTGAGCTGGTCTGACTCGTCGACCTCGGCTATTGCCCGAGAATCGCGCGCAGGGTGCGGGCGTTGCGTACCGCGTTGCCGCCGCCGTCGTTGTTGAAGTAGGCGTAGACGTCTCGGCCCTGCGCCTGCCACTCGCGGACGCGCTCAGCCCACCAGTGCAGGTCGGCCTCGGAGTACGAACCGCCGTACAACCAGTCGGAGTCGGGTCCGTGCAGCCGCACGTAGGCGAACGGCGCGGTGGCCCGCAGGACGCACGGCAGCCCGGCACCCGACATCACCACGTAGGCCGCACCGTGCCGTTCCAGCAGGGCGAACACCTCGTCGCACACCCACGAGTCGTGCCGAAACTCCACCGCCACCGGCACCCACCAGGGCAGCCGCGACAAGAAGTAGTCCAGTCGCGCATCGTCCCGGCCCATGCCGGGCGGCAACTGCACCAGCAGCACACCCCGGCGGTCGAACAGGGCATGCCAGTCGCGTTCGATCCAGCGGCACCACTGGTCGGGGTGCAGCAGGCGCTTGCTGTGGGTGAGCCCGCGCGGTGCTTTCACGGTCAGCCGAAAGCCGTCCGGCAGCCGCCGCCGCCACGAGGCGAAGGTCGCGGTCTTCGGCCAGCGGTAGAAGGAGGCGTTCAACTCGACGGTGCGAAACTCGGCCACATAATGCGCAAGCCGGTCGCGCGCCGGGGTGCCCGGCGGGTACAGCACGCCGTCCCAGTGGTCGTAACTCCAGCCCGACGTGCCGATCCACGCGGAGCCGTTCATGCGTCGAGCCTAGGCACGACGCCTCGTGGCGGGCCGCACCGGTTAGGGTGAATGCGATGGCTGAGCGCGACGAGACGACCGCCCTGGCCCTGGCCGCCGGCCAGGGTGACCGGGCTGCCCTCTCCGACCTGATCCGGCGCACCCAGGGCGACGTCTGGCTGTTCCTGGCCCGCTCAGTGGGCCCCGAACAGGCCGACGACCTCACCCAGGAAACGTTCCTGCGCATGCTGGGTTCGTTGCCCGGCTTCGAGGCCCGCGCCAGTGCCCGCACCTGGCTGCTGTCCATCGCCCGTCGGGTCGCCGTCGACCGGGTCCGGCACGATCAGGCCCGGCCGCGGCTGGTCGATGCGGATTGGCAGCACGAGGCGGATCGCCGTGACGTCGGTGACGATCCGTCGTCCGCCGTTTACGCGGCGCACCTGCTCGACGGGCTGGACGCGGATCGTCGCGACGCCCTGGTGCTCACCCAGTTGATGGGTTTCAGCTATGCCGAATGCGCCGAGATCTGCGGGTGCGCGGTGGGTACGATCCGCTCGCGGGTGGCGCGGGCGCGGGCTGAGCTGGTCGCGGCGCTCGATGCCGAGCAACGCCGGGCGTCCGCGCTGCGTTGACGCGTTGGTGCGCTCAGAAGGAAAGCGCGGCGAAGAACGGCAGCAGTGGCACCAGCAGGCCGGTGCTCATCCAGAACATGCCCGCATTCATCGCGAAATCGGCGGAGTGGGCCAGGCGGTAGGTGAGGCTGCCCTGCGGACGCACCTCGTGACAGGCGGGGTTGGCGGCCACGACCGACCGGGTCGCCAGGGTGACCGCGCTCGCCGAGACCCTCGGGTCGGTCGAGACGCGGGGTTCGGACGAAGCGGAGCGGGTCTCCGCAGCGCCTGGCGTCACGCTCGGACGCGTCGCCAGCCATGCCGAGTACAGCGACGAGGCGAGCAGGTAGACCATGAACGGTACGCCGATCAGCGCGAAGCTCCACAGCAGCCCGCCCGGCCGACTCTGCTCGGCCATCCAGGCGCCCATATCCATCGCACCGCCCATGCCGCCGTGGTCGCTCATACCGCCATGGTCGGCCATGCCGCCGTGCCCGCTCATGCCGGTGGTCATCGCCACCGACATGGCCGCCATCGCGGCCAGGTGCCAGGTCATGGCGCCGAACATCGCCGCATGGCCCAGTCCGTGCCGGCCGCCGGAGCGATCACCGGTGGCGAAACCCCTGCCCGCGACAACGACGAACCACACCGTGGACGCAGCGAAACCGGCCGTCAGCCAGACGTCCGGCACGACGGCTGTCAGCAGGGTCCAGGTCGGCGCGGCCACCATGAGCAGCATCACCACCGCCATCGCTAGGTGCAGCACGTTCGACACCCGCTGCCGTCCGTTCTGAGGCCGGGTCAGCTCATAGCCGCACCACAGCGTGCACCAGGCGAACAGGATCAGCAGTCCGATGAACTTCACCGGGGTGTCGGCAAGACTGAACATGACGTCACTTTCGTCGCAGGGGGCCTTCCACCGATTAGTCGGACGCAGCGTCCAGATAGTTCCCGAACTCGCTCAGTAGGGCACCCACCGGATCGCAAGCAGTACCGAATCCACACTCGATGTCGACTTGAACGATTCAATCGCAACATTCTCGAATCGAGCGGTGGATTTGGTATGTCAGCGGGTGATGATTTTGCGTTCGGGTCAGCGCGCGGTGCGCTGAGATGCCGAGCCGCTGTGGCAGGTGCAGGACGGTCCGCACTGGCAGTTGCCGCATCGGCACGTGCCGCCGGTGGCGCACGCACACAGGTGCACGTCGACCCGATCGACCACCCGTTCTCCAAGCGTCGACGAAACCACCGGCAGGTTGCGCACGCCTGCGTTCACCCGGGTCGCGGCCTCCAGCCAGGCGGAGCACTGCGCGCACGCGGCGAGGTGGGCCATCACGGCCTCGTCACCCACCGGCGGCTCTTCACCATCGAGTAGCGCCGAGACCGCGTCACGGCACTGCTCATGGGACAGCCGGTTCATCGCGCCAGCATAGGCCCGGACGAACCGCCCACCGGCCGCCGGCGACTGACTACCGGGGGGTGAACCGCCGCAGCCGCATCGAGTTGCCCACCACGAACACGCTCGACAGCGACATCGCCAACCCGGCGATCAACGGGTTGAGCAGCCCGGCGGCAGCCAGGGGAATGGCGGCCACGTTGTAGCCGAAGGCCCAGATCAGGTTGCCGCGAATGGTGCCCAGGGTGCGCCGCGACAGCTGGATCGCGTCCGGCACGGCGTCCAGGCTGCGCCGCACCAGGATGATGTCGGCCGACTTCAGTGCCACGTCGGTGCCGTTCACCACCGCCATGCCCAGGTTGGCCGTGGCGAGGGCGCCCGCGTCGTTGATGCCGTCACCCACCATCGCCACCCGTCGTCCCTGCGCCTGCAGCCGCTCGATCGCCTCGGCCTTGGCGCTCGGCAACACTTCGGCGATCACCTCGTCCACGCCGACCGCGGCGCCGACCTGCTCGGCCACCGCCCGCCGGTCGCCGCTGAGCAGCACCGTGCGCAGGCCGAGGCCACCCAGTCGCCGGACGGCCGCCGCAGCGGACGGCTTGATAGTGTCGGCCAGCACCAGATAGCCCACCACGACGTCGTCCACCGCCACCAGCACCGCGCTGCGGCCCTGCGCCGCGGCAGTCTCGACGGCAGCGATCGCCTCGGGCGTCACCTCGCCGACCCGCTCGGCCAGCAACTCGGGCGTGCCAATCAGCACCCGCCGCGTGTCGCCGGCCTCGCTCACCTCGCCCTGCACCCCGCCACCCGGCAGGGCCCGGACGTTCTCGGGTCGCGCCGTCGCCAGCCCCCGCGCAGCCGCACCTGCGACCACCGCCGCCGCGATCGGATGCTCCGAGTCGGTCTCGACCGCCGCGGCCAGTCGCAGCAGGTCGTCGGCACTGGTTCCGTCAAAGCGGACGGCCTCGACCAGCGTCATGCGTCCGGTGGTCAGGGTGCCGGTCTTGTCGAGCACCACCGTGTCGATGCGCCCCGAGGCCTCCAGCGCGTCCGGGCCCTTGATCAGAATGCCGAGCTGACCGCCCCGCCCGACGCCCACCAGCAGGGCGGTCGGGGTGGCCAGGCCGAGGGCACAGGGGCAGGCGATGATCAGCACCGACATGGCGGCCCCGAACGCGTGCCGCAGCCCGCCGCCGGCGATCAGCCAGCCGGTCAGGGTCAGCGCCGAGATCACCAGCACGACCGGCACGAACACCGCCACGACGCGATCGACCAGCGACTGCACGGACGCCTTGCGGGCCTGAGCCTGTTCGGCCAGTACTGCCAGTTGCGCGAGCTGGGTGTGCGCCCCGATGCGCTGCGCCTCGACCACCAGGGCGCCGGTGGTGTTCGTGGTGCCGGCCAGCACCCGGCCTCCGATGCCCACCTCGACCGGTTCGGCCTCACCGGTCATCGCGGCGGTGTCGATGGCCGACGCACCCGCGACCACCACACCGTCGGTGGCGACCCGCTCGCCCGGACGGACCACGAACCGCTCGCCGACCGCCAGCGAACCGATCGGCACCTCGTGCTCGACCCCGTCGCGCAGCACCCGGACGGTGCTGGGCGCCAGCCGTCCGATGGCGGTCAGCACGCCACGGGCCGAGCGTTTCGACCGGGCCTCGACGTAGCGTCCGGCGAGTAGGAACGTGGTGACGGCGGCGGCGGCCTCGAGGTAGAGGCTGTCGGCACCGTCGGGGGCCAACCCGTAGCCGAGCCAGTACGAGGGTTCGCCCGGCACGCGCACGATGGTGGCCACGACCGACCAGGTGAACGATGCCAACACCCCCAGCGAGACCAGGGTGTCCATGCTGGTGGTGCCGTGCCGAAGGTTGCGCCACGCCGCCTTGTGGAACGGCCAGGCGCACCAGAACACCACCGGCAGTGCGCCGATGATCAGCGTCCATTCCCAACCGGGGAAGCGCAGTTGCGGTGCCAGCGCGAGCACCAGAGCGGCATCGCCCAAGGGCACGGTGAGCACGGCGGCGACGATCAAGCGGTTGCGCAGCATCCGGACGCGGTCGGCGCGTGCGTCGGCCTGCCCGTCATCGTCGGTACGCACCTCGCTCGCGTCATAGCCCGCCGCCCGGACTGTCTCGATCAGCTCGTCGGCCCGCTGCGGCGGCCAGCCGAGGACCACGGCCCGCTCGGTGGCGTAGTTGACGGTGGCGCGTGCCCCGTCCAGCTTGTTCAGCTTGCGCTCGATGCGGCTCGCGCAGGCCGCGCAGGTCATGCCGGCGACGTCGAGTTCGACGCGTTCGCCCAGGGCGTCCGGCTGGGGGGCCGGTGCGGTCTCAGTCGTCATCGTTGCGCCACCTCGCACGTCCGGACGCGTCGCGCGCGGCGAGTTCGGCCAGCATGTCGTTGTAGGCGCCCAGTTCGGAGTCACCCAGCTCATCGGCCCGGCGGTCCGCGACGGCGGCGGCGCGGCTGTCGGAGCGGAACCACTGTGCGGCCAGCATCAGCACGGCGATGAACGCCGGCACCTCGCCGGTGAACCAGGTGATCTGCCCGGCGATGTTCTGGTCGGCCAGTAGGTCGGGCACCCACGGCATGGCCAGCGTGCGGTAGAACTGCTCGCCGATCAGGCCCTTGCTGCTCATGATGCCGACCGCGAACATGGCGTGAAACGGCATCACGCTGATCAACAGCGCGAAGCGCAGCACGTACGGCAGCCGGCCGGCCTGCTCGCCCGGTGCCAGCAGCAGGCTGAAGAAGGCGAAACCGACGCCCATGAAGAACAGCAGCATCGCCTGATGACCCCAGTGATAGCGCATCAGCCAGGGGAACAGCGGGCTGAAGTACACCAGGAACAGCGAGAACACGTAGCCGGCCCACAGCACCGGGGCACTGGTCAGCACCCGCGCGAGCCGGGTCCGGGCGAGGTCGTCCAGCAGGTCGGCGATCCCTGGCAGTTCGTCGTCGCTGCGTCGCCTGGACGCCGCCCGCACCAGGGCCAGCGGTGCGCTCAGCACGCAAAGCAGCGGGATCAGCATGTTGACCGTCATGTGCACGAGCATGTGCCAGCTGAACGCCGCCGTGCTGTACTCCCACAGGCCGCTGACCGCCAGATAGCCGGTCAGGCCGAGCCCGGCCAACAGGAAGATGCCCCGGGTGAGCGGCCAGTCGCGGCCCAGCCGCCGGGCCCGCAGCACGCCGATCAGATACAGGCTCAGCCCGCTGACGACGAGCACCACCCAGAGCAGGTTCGGCCGGCCCCAACCGGCCACGCGGGCCGCGGTGGGCGGGTCGAGCACCTCATAACCCAGGTAGTTGATCTGCGTGGACTGCGGCACGGTGAAGCGCGGCGGCGGCAGGTGTTCGGCGGCATTCAGGCTGGTCGCGGCGATCACCGACAGCACCAGGTCGATCAGCACGCTACCCAGCCGCACCCGTACCGAGCCGACGAATGCGCGCACCACCGCCGAGGCCAGCAGCAGCCCCAGGGCCGCGAAACCGATCACCACCGGCAACCCGAAGGCGACCTCGAACGGCGACACCCCGGCCAACTGCTGCCAGGCCACCACCGCATAACCAAGCGCCATCACCGCCACCAGCGGGGCCGCGCGGACGTAGCGCGCAAGACCGGCGCGCGGATCGACACCCGCCGCCGCTGTCGCCACCACGGCCACCGCACCGGACGAGATCAGCACCCCGGCGAGGCACGCAAGCGCCATCGCGTCCGTCGCCCAGTCGTGGTTGAGGCCGACGGTGACGTTGCCGGTGACGGCCACGAACACCGTCGCCCCGGCGCCCAGCAGCCAGAGTCCGACCAGCGGGCCGGGGGAGCGCACCCGCAGCGTGACCAGCACCGTGGCGAGCGCGGCGAGCGCCGACACCAGCCACGCCAGCGCGCTGGGAGTGGTGGTCAGAAACGTCCACCACGACGACGGTACGAAGGCCAGCTGCAACGGAAGGCCGAGCACGAAGGTGGGGTTCGCGAAGGTCATCAGCAGGGCGGCGGCCAGCCACACCTGCGCAGCGCGCAGCGTCCAGCGGGTGAGTGCGGCGCGAGCCGGATCAGCGGGGTCGGCGGACGATCCGCGGGGCGAAAAGGCGGTCAGTGCGGCCAACAGGCCCAGGGCTGCGGCACCGGCCAGCCGCCCGGCCAGCCCGGCGAACAGCGACACCGCGCCGGTCAACGGCTCGGCGTTCAGCCGGCCGGGCAGGGCGGGTTGTGCGACCAGCAGGCCCAGGTACGCGGCGGTCTGGACGAACGCCGCCAACACGGCCAGGCCGAGCACGACCAGTGTCACCGACCCGAGCCGAAGGCCGCCCCGCGACTGCGACATCGACCACTCACCCCGGCTCGTAACGGACAACGAAGACGCTGTGAGTCTAGGGCGTGTCTCGCCACGGACGCCCCAACCCACGCTGTCGTGCAAGACCCCTGCGGCGCGGCCGCGCCGGGCGTATCGTCGAAGAGTAGCCAGAACCACTGACCACGAGATGGCAAGGGGGCCCAGGCGATGACCGCCACAGCAGTACATCAGTCCGTCGTGATCAACCGCGAGTTCGGTAGCGGAGGACGCGAGATCGGTCGGCTGATCAGCCAGCAGCTCGGCGCCGACTTCTTCGACAGTCGCATTCTGCAGGACGCGGCCGCGTCCAAGGGGCTGCCTGCCAACCAGTTGGCGGCATTCGACGAGCGGCTGGTTGCCGGTGCCTACCTGAACCTGGGCATCACCGGGTTCAGCGATCCCGAGCTGACCACGCTTCCGTACCGCATGTTCTCGGCCTTCGCCGAGGTGATCACCGAGGCCGCCAAGAGGGCTCCCGCGGTCTTCATCGGACGCTGTGCCGACGTGATTCTGCACGAGGCGGGCCTGCCGGTGCGTTCGGTGTTCGTGTACAGCACGGACGCGGCGGCCAAGGTGGCCCGGGCCGTTCAGGTCGACCATGTGCCGCCCAAAGAGGCCGAGCGGCACATCGCCCGCATGGACAAGGCCCGCAGCCGCTACCAGGCGTTCTTCACCGGCACCCGATTCGGCGAGACCCACGAATACGACCTGTGCCTGAACAGCGGCCAGATCAGCCCCCAGGCCTGCGCCGCCGCAGTCATCGCAACGCTCACCTGAGCCGGGCCTCGCGCGGCCCAGCGCACTTCTAGTCCTCGGGCCCGGGGTTGCCGATCGAACGGGGCTGCTCAAACTCTTCGTCGGGGTCGTCGGCCGGGCCGGGATTGCCGACCGCCTTCGGACGGTCGTACTCGTCGCGCGGGTCGGGGGTCGAGCCGGGGTTGCCGATCGACCTGGGCTGGTCGAACTCCTCAGCCGAGCCGTCCGCTGGCCCAGGGTTGCCGACCGCGCGCGGCGGGTTCTGATTCTCTTGCGACACTGCATTCCTCCAAGCGTGATTCGCCGGGCGTTCCCGTCCGGCGAAGGCGGTGCTCCAAGCAGACTACTGATCGACCCCGACCCGCAACCCCGCGCCGGACGGCTGCACGAATGACTCAGGGGCGCAGCAGAACCTTGATCGCGCGGCGCTCATCCATGGCTGCGTAGGCCTGCGCCACCTGCGACAGCGGCAACTCGAGGTCGAAGACCCGTCCGGGATCGATGCTGCGGGCCAGCACGAGCTCGAGCAGGCGGGGCAGATAGGCCCGCACGTTGGCGGTGCCCCCCTTGATGCCGACGTTGCGCCAGAACAGTTCGTTGACCGGCAGATCGCCGTGCGGCACGCCGACCAGGCCGATGTTGCCCCCGTCGCGGACGCTGCCCACCGCCTGCAGCCGGGCGCCCTCGGTGCCGACGCACTCGAGCACGCAGTCGGCCCCGATGCCGTCGGTCAGCGCCTTGACCGCGGCGCTGCCCGCCTCGTCGCGCTCGGCCACCACATGCGTGGCGCCGAACTCGCGCGCCAGCGCCGCGCGCGACTCGTGCCGGCTCATCGCGATCA
>DAOSUG010000018.1:0-11716 GCA_035378545.1 Micropruina sp.
TTCTCGGTGCAGCGCCACGGATGTCTTCGCTGCTCCCTGCTTCGGCAGCGCGCGTGCATCCGATCGTGCTCTCGTTGACGCAACTGGGTCTTTCCCGAACCTGATATCTGGCACGCCACCGCGTTGGGTGGCGCTTCGTCCCGGGCTGTGTGCCCGGGTGTGTCCTGTGCCGTGTCTTGGTTTGGAGTACCCGATGAAAACCCCTGTGAAGGCGACGCTCGTCACCATTGCCGTTGTGGTGGTGATGGTGATCGCCGCGTTGATCTATGTCCTTGTCAATCAGAGCCAGTCCGCTCCACCTTCATCTGGGGGCGGTGACGCATCCCCGCAGGTGGTGCGGGAGAGCTCGCATGTCCTCGACGACGGCGGGGAGGGCGCTGTCACCCTGGTGGAGTTCCTCGACTTCGAGTGCGAGGCGTGTGGCGCGTTCTTCCCGATCGTGGAGGATATGCGGGAGCAGTTCGCTGGGGAGATCACGTATGTGGTCCGCTACTTCCCGCTGCCCGGTCACTTCAATTCGAAGAACGCGGCGGTCGCGGCGGAAGCGGCCGCGCAGCAGGACCGGTTCGAGGACATGTATGTCCGGTTGTTCGAGACGCAGGCGGAGTGGGGTGAGGCGCAGGAGTCTCGCGCCGACCTGTTCCGTGGCTTCGCGGAGGAGATCGGTCTGGACATGGCCGCCTATGACGCCGCCGTGGCGGACCCGGCTACGGCGGAGCGGGTGGAGCTGGATTTCGAGGAGGGCCAGGCGCTCGGGGTGAGCAGCACGCCGACGTTCTTCCTCGACGGTGAGCTGCTCGAGCTGCAGGAGTGGGACGACCTCGAGAACGCCATCCAGGCTGCGGTGAACGGTGGCCGGTGATGCGGGCGGGTTTGACGCATCGGCGGGCGATCATCGTCGGCGCCGGGCAGTCTGGGCTCGCGGTTGCCGCGGCTCTGGCCGCGGAAGGGCTGCGGCCGCAGCACGAGTTTGTGGTGATCGACGCCGCCAGCACGGGGCAGCGTTCCTGGTCCTCACGGTGGCATTCGATGGAGCTTCTCAGCGACGCCCGGCATAGCGCGCTGTCTCCGCGGCGGCTGCTGGGTGACCAGCGCCGGCATCCGCGAGTGGACGAGATGGCGGACTACCTCACCTTCGTGGAAGCCGGGCTGGGCGTGGAGACGGTCTGGGGCATCCAGGCGACCGGGGTGGAGCATCGCGGGAACGGCTCGACTCTGCTGCTGTCGACGACGGCAGGGGAGGTGCAGACCCGCAACGTGATCTGCGCGACGGGCGCGGCCGCGCACCCGCGGATTCCGGAGTGGGCGTCTCTGCTGACGATGCCCGGGGTGGTGCTGCACAGCAGCGAGTACCTGTACCCGAAGCAGATCCCCGTCGGCGACGTGCTCATCGTGGGCGGCGGGAACAGCGGTGTGCAGCTGGCCCGCGAACTGTCCGCGTCGCACACCGTGACGCTGTCCGTGCGAACCCGGCGGCAGCATCGCCCCGCGATGAGCTATCCCGCCGCGGCGGGGGAGAGGGTGCCGCTGTTCTCGCGGGAGCGTCGCCCCGAGCCGATCTTCGGCGACAGCTATGAGCAGCTGCGCCGCGTCGGGGTCACGATCGCAGCTGCGGTGCAGGACGCGGCCGGCGCCGGGGTGACCTTCGCCGATGGCACGCAGGCATCCCCCCGCTCGGTGATCCTCGCCACCGGCTACACCCCTGGCGACGACTGGCTCCCGGAACCGGCCCGCGTCGACCGGCCGCGGCGCACCCTGACCGGCCTGCCCGGGCTGTTCGTGGCGGGGATGCCGCAGTACGGCTGCCGCGGCTCCGACACCCTCGCCGGGGTCTGGAAAGACGCGACGACGATCGCCCAGCACATCATCAACCGGCCCTGAAAGGACCACCGCCTTGACCACCGTCACCGACCACGAACACCCGCACCGATCCGGCTCACGGAGACGCATCCTCCTCCTGTCCACTCTGACGACGCTGCTGCTGGCCGCCGGGCTCCTGTTCGCCACCGCGGCGCCCGCAGCCGCGCACGATGAGATCGTCTCCTCCTCCCCGGAAGCCGGATCCACGGTCAGCGTGGTCCCGGAGGAGATTTCGCTGACGTTCAGCGGCGAGATCCTCACCGATTTCAGCGCCGTGATCATTGAGGTGGTCGCCCCGGACGGGCAGAACATCGCATCGGGGGATCCGGTCATCGACGGGACCACGGTCACCCAGGCGGTGACGCCTGGTCAGGCGGGCGTGTACACGGTGCGGTGGCGGGTCGTGTCCAGCGACGGGCACCCGATCAGCAACGAGTACCAGTACACCGTCGAAGCGGTCACCGTCCCCACCAGCGCCCCTACCCCCGAAGCGACCGAGGAGCAGACACCCGACCCGTCTCCCACATCTGCCGCCAATACGTCCGGAGAGGTTCACAACGGGCCATCCGGAGGTGGGGAACTCCTCCCCGTCCTTGCGGTCCTGAGTGGCGTAATCGTGCTGGGCGGCGCGCTGGTGGTCGTGCTCATGGTGGCCAGAGAGCGTCGTCGCCGCGACCGAGCAGCCGCGGCCGCGGCCGCCGCGGATGGTGGAACCGCCGACGACCAGCAACAGAAGGAGAACCCCTCATGAAATGTCCGGTCGACGGGACCGCCCTGCTGATCACGGAACGCTCCGGGGTCGAGATCGACTACTGCCCGCAGTGCCGGGGCGTCTGGCTGGACCGTGGCGAGCTCGACAAGATCATCGACCGCGCCGCCGACCTTGCCGGCGGCGGCCGGCAAACCAGCACCGCCCCCTATCCGCGCGAGGGCGACCACCGTTCTGACCGCGACAGGGATCATCACGGTCGCTCCGGGCGTCGGCGGAAGGAAGGGTTCCTCGGTGACCTCTTCGACTTCTGACACCAAAAACCTCTTCCTGATAGCCGGTCTGATGACCGGGTTATCAGCGGCCCTCGCGAACGCAGGAGGAGCCGCTGATGGTTCGTGAGCAGACCCGGCGGTTCGCGGTCGCGTGCCTGGCCGCCGCTGTGGTGGTCCTGGTCGACCAGGCGACGAAGGCGGCCGCACTGGGAGGGTTGAGTCAGGAGGAGCGGATCCCGCTGCTGGGGGATCTGCTTGGGCTGCAGCTCGCGTTCAACCCCGGCGCGATCCTCTCCCTCGGAGCCGGGGTCACCGGGCTGCTCACTCTCCTCGGGGTCGGTGCCGTGGTGCTGCTGGTCGTCGCCGCCGCGCGGGCGCGGACCGGATGGTGGGCGATGGGGATCGGCCTGATCCTCGGGGGCGCGATCGGGAACCTGATCGACCGGCTGTTCTCCCCCCCTGGGTTCGGGGTCGGGCACGTCACCGACTTCCTCGCCTACGGGAACCTGTTCATCGGCAACCTCGCCGACGTCGCCCTCGGTGCCGGCGTCATCGTCCTCGGCCTGAGCCTGTGGACCCGACACCGCCGCTCCCGCGTCAGCGCGGACAGCGCGGCGCCTGCGACGGGCTCCGTGGTGAGCGGGTCATGATGGCGAAGCAGCGGACCTCGTCCGTATACCAGCGCAACGCGTTCGCGCCGGGGCTGCTCGCGGCGGCGGTGTTGTTCCTCGCGCCGGTACTGATGGGCGGGGACTGGTTCACCGTTGTGCTGTTCGTCGCCGCGATCTTCGCGGTCATCGTGGGGTGGTTCGCGATCCAGGCGCGGCAGTGGTGGTGGTTGCCTGTGTTCGTCGTGATCGCCGTGATTTGGAACCCGGTGTTCCCGTTCCCGTTCACCGGCCCGGTGTGGACTGCGGCGCAGCCGGTCGCCGCGGTCGTGTTCCTGGTCGCCGGCGCCCTGATCAAGGTCAAGCGCGCATGATCCGCCGCCGCGTCCTTGCCGCCATGACGCTGGTCGCGGCGCTGCTGCTGGCCGGGTGCACGTCCAGCGACTCGCTCGCGCAGCAGTACCGGGACGGAAGCGAGAAGGGCTACATCGCCGGTGACTTCCAGATCGTCGAGATCCCGGATGCCGACCGCGGGGAGCCGGTGGTGTTCGAGGGCGTCACCGAGACCGGGGAGACGGTGTCCAGTGACGACTACCGCGGCGGGGTGCTGGTGGTGAACTTCTGGTACGCCGCGTGCGGGCCGTGCATCGTCGAAGCCCCGATGCTCGAGGAGGTCTGGCAGGAGTATCAGGACCAGGGCGTCGCGTTCCTCGGGGTGAACACCTACGACCAGCCAGCCACCGCACTGTCGTTCGCCCGTGACAACAACGTCACCTACCCGAGCGTGATCGACGTGAACGACGGACGGGTCAAGCTCGCGTTCGCGCAGGTCACTCCGATCCAGGCCACCCCCACCACCTTGGTCATCGACCAGGAGGGGCGGGTCGCGGCGCGGATCATCGGGCAGTTGGCCAGCGCGTCGATCCTGTCCACCCTGGTCGCCGACACCCTCGCCGAGGACAGCTCATGAATCCGGGAGCGGTGATCGTCGACGGCGCCCTGTGGGTCGCGATCCCGGTCGCGATCCTCGCCGGGCTGGTGTCGTTCGTGTCCCCGTGCGTGCTGCCGCTGGTGCCTGGCTACCTCGGCTACCTCGGCAGCACCACCACGACGACCGCGGCCCCCACGCTGGACGGGGGGCGCACGGTGACGGCGGAGCGCGCGCGGCTGCTGCTGGGCGTGACATTGTTCATCGCCGGGTTCACCGTGGTGTTCGTCGCCGTCACGATCCTCGGCGGCACCTTCGGGTACCTGCTGCTGCAATACGCCAATGTGCTCACTCGCGTCTTCGGGGTCGTCATCATCGCCCTCGGCCTGGTGTTCCTCGGCTTCTTCGGCATTGCCCAGCGCACCCTCCGCCCTCGCGCCCAGGGTAGGACCGGGCTGATCGGGGCGCCGCTTCTCGGGTTCGCGCTCGGCGTCGGCTGGACCCCCTGTATCGGCCCGACGCTCGCAGCGATCATCTCTATGTCGTGGAACCTCGGTGACCCCGCCCGCGCGGGCCTGCTCGGGCTCGCGTACTCGCTGGGCCTGGGCATCCCGTTCCTGATCCTCGCGGCCGGATGGGGGTGGGCGTCCCGATCGGTGACGTTCCTGCGCCGCCACATCCGCGCCCTGAACATCATCGGCGGGGCCATGCTCATCGCCCTCGGCCTGCTGATGGTGACCGGGCTGTGGACGGCACTGATGTCGCAGCTGCAACAGGTGGTGATCAATGTCCCCCTCCCGCTCTGACACCGGCATCGACGTCACCGCCGACCCGCTACGCCCCGGCGACCACGCCGACAGCGAATCCGCGACGGAGATCACCCAGCCGACGCTGGGCATCACCGGGTGGTTGCGGTGGGCATGGCGGCAGCTGACCAGCATGCGCACCGCATTGGTCCTGCTGCTGTTCCTCGCGATCGCCGCCGTCCCCGGGTCCCTGTTCCCGCAGCGCAGCGCCGACCCCAACGGTGTCATCCAGTGGGAGCGGGACAACCCTGACGTGTTCCCCCTCGCCGATGCGGTCGGCCTGTTCGACGTGTACCTGTCGCCGTGGTTCTCCGCGATCTATCTGCTGCTGTTCACCTCCCTGATCGGCTGCGTGATCCCGCGCGCCAAGCACCACTACAAGGCGCTCCGCTCCCGCCCCCCTCGCACCCCGGCCCGGCTGTCGCGGCTCTCGGAGTACCGGGAACTGACCTTGCCGAGAGAGGAAGGGAGGACCGACCCGGCCGCGCACGCGATCGACGTCGCGGCAGAGCAGCTGCGCAAGGCCGGATACCGGGTGGAGCGATACGACGCCCGCGGAGCCGCGTCGGTGTCGGCCGAGCGCGGCTACCTGCGCGAGACCGGCAACCTGATCTTCCACGTCGCCCTCGTCGGCGTGCTGGTCTCGGTCGCGATCGGCGGGTCGTTCGCGTATACCGGGCAGCGGGTGGTGGTGGAGGGCACCACGTTCGTGAACGCGCTCAGCGACTACTCCTCGTTCAACCCCGGCCGTTTCGTCGACGGCACGGGCCTTGCCCCCTACTCGCTCACCCTCGACGACTTCCAGGTCTCCTACCGGCTGCCCGGCACCCCCGGCGCAGGCCAGGCCGGAGACTTCTCCGCCGACATCACCATCCGCCAACCCGGGCAGGACGATCGGGCGCAGAGCGTGATCGTGAACTACCCGATCACCGTCGACGGCGATCGCATCTACCTGCTCGGCAACGGCTACGCCCCCACCCTCACGATCCGCGACGCCGCCGGCGAGGTGGTGTACAGCGAGTCGCAGCCGTTCCTGCCGCAGGACTCCAACATGACCTCGCTGGGCATCATCAAGATCCCGGACGGGCTGCCCGAACAGGTCGGGCTGGTCGGGTTCTTCTACCCCACCCAGGGGGTGTTGCCCTCCGGCGCGTTCACCTCCGTCTACCCGGACGTGGTCAATCCGGTGCTGACTCTCAACGTGTTCAGCGGGGATCTCGGCATCGACGACGGCACTCCGAGGTCGGTGTACACGCTCGAGGTCGACGGGCTCACCCAGCACACCGGCGGCGACACCGCCGCCGACTCCCTCGAGCTCACCCCCGGCGCCACCGTCGACCTGCCGAACGGGTGGGGCACGATCACCTGGGAGGAGGTCACGGCGGAGGAGCCGGTGAAGCGGTTCGCGTCGCTGCAGATCCAACGCGACCCCAGCAGCGGCTGGGTGCTCGCGTTCTCCGTGCTCGCCACCCTCGGCCTGTTCGCCGGCCTGTTCGTGCCCCGCCGCCGGCTCTGGGTGAAAGCCCGCACCACCCCGGATGGTGTGCACGTCGAGTACGCGGGACTGGCCCGCGGCGAAGACCCCGCTTTGGCGCGCGCCGTCGACGAGTTCGCGACCCGCCACGCGCACGCCCTCGGCGTAGACCAGCCTGCGAAGGACACACCGTGACGACCGTGTGGATCCCGGACGCCCCGCCGACCCTCGGCGGGTTCCTCACCCCGGCCCCGCTTCCGGCTCCGGTGCTCCCGCTCCTCGCGGGACTCCTCGCGGTCGCCTACCTGGCCGGTGCGATCCGGATGTGGGTCCGCGGCCGCGGCTGGCCGGTGTGGCGGACGGTCAGCTTCCTGCTCGGCTGCGTCGCCCTCGCCGCGGTCACCGGCCTGGCGGTGGAGAACTTCGGGTACGCCCTGTTCTCGGTGTTCATGTTCCAGCAGCTCACCCTGATAATGGCGATCCCGCCGCTGCTGGTCCTCGGCTCTCCCGGCACCCTGCTGCTGCGCGCCACCCCGCACCACGGCCCAGGTCTCCTGGTGCTCCGCGCCGCGCACGCCGGGCTACGCAGTCGCACCGCACGGTGGCTGCTCAGCCCGTGGCTGGCGGTGCCGCTATACCTGGCCGCGTTCTACGGTCTGTACCTGGCGAACTTCGCCGATCCGATCCTGTCCACCGTCACCGGCCATACCCTCCTCGAGGTCGGGTTCCTGGTCGCCGGGATGCTGTTCACCATCCCGATCCTGTCGTCGGACCCGCTGCCGGTGCGGATGAGCCACGGCGGCCGCGCCCTGGACGTGTTCGCCGAGGCCGCCCTGCACGCCTTCTTCGGCGTCTTCCTGATGATGGCCACCACTACCCTCATCGACGGGTTCGCCGGCCCGACGAGCGCGCTGGGCATCGACCCGATCGAAGACCAGCGCCTCGCCGGCGGGCTGGCCTGGTCCTACGGCGAGGCCCCCACCTTGCTGATGCTCATCTACGTCATGCACCGCTGGTTCCGCGACGACACCGCCCAAGCGGTCGCCGCCGACCGTCGCGCCGACGCACACGGCGACCCTGAGCTCGACGCGTACAACGACTACCTCACCCGACTCCACCAGAAAGACACCTGACCGATGCGCACGCCTTTGCCGACACCCGCCCCGGCCGCCGCGCCGGAGCAGGAGACGCCGCGCCGCACCGTGGCGGCATGGTCGCTGCCGGTGTGGGCGGCGGTGCTGGCATCCGCGGCCGCCGGCCTGCTGCTGGATCTCGCCTCCGCACCGGTGGGGTGGTGGCCGTTGACGTTCGTGAGTGTCACGGTCGCCCTGGTGGCCCTGATCGGCCGCAGCATCGGCGGGGCGCTGCTGGTCGGCACTGTGTTCGGCGCCGTGTTCTACACGACCCATCTGGTGTGGGTGGGGGAGTTCCTCGGCCCGGTGCCGTGGCTTGCCCTCGCCGGGCTGGAAGCGGTCCTGTTCGGCGCGGGCGCGGTGCCGATCGCGCTCGCCTACCGGTGGACCGCCCGCTATCCGGCCCGCGGCCTCGTGCAGCTGCTCGCGGTACCGCCGCTGATCGGGGTTCTGTGGACGGCCCGTGAGGTGGTGATGGGTGCGTGGCCGTACTCCGGGTTCCCGTGGGCGCGCCTCGGGATGACCCAGGTGGGCGGCCCGCTCGCGGAGGCCGTGTCGTGGACGAGCGTGACCGGCCTGTCCCTGCTGATCGTCATTCTGTGCGCCTCTGTGGTGCAGTGGATCCGCGCCGGCGGCATCCGCTTCATGCTCGGGTTGCACCCTGCTGTGAGCGTCGCCGCTCTCCTGGTGATAGCGCCGCAGTTCCCCACCGCGCCGGCCGGGGAGTTCCGCGTGGGATGGGTGCAGGGCAACGGCCCCACCGGGTACTTCGACGACAAGGTGCCCGGCGACGTCCTGGCCGCGCAGACCGCCGCCACGGTGCCGCTGTACGGGCAGCCGATGGATCTGCTGGCCTGGCCGGAGGGCGGCGTCGACGCCGACCCGCTCAGTGATCCCGCCGCCGCCGAGGCGTTGGACCGGGTCGTGCGCTCGGCCGGGGCGCCGTTGCTGATGAACGCCGCCACCACCCGCGGCGACGATGTCTTCAACACGTCCCTGCTGTGGACCGCGGATCCCACGGGCCGGCAGTGGCACGACAAGGTCAACCCGGTCCCGTTCGGCGAGTACGTGCCGGACCGGTGGTTCTACGAGCTGATCGTCCCCGACCTGGTGGGCTTGATCCAACGCGAATACACCCCCGGCAGCAACCCGCCGCTCGTGCAGGTCGGCGACGTCGGGGTGGGGTTGGCGATCTGCTTCGACGTGATCTACGACGCCGTGATCTGGGACGGCGCCCGCGCCGGCGCAGAGGTGTTCGTGTTCCAGACCAACAACGCCGACTTCCGCGGCACCGACGAGAACCTGCAGCAGCTCGCGTTCGCCCGGATGCGCGCTATCGAAACCGGCCGCGCGGTGGTCAACGTCTCCACGGTGGGCACCAGCCAGGTCATCGCCCCGGACGGCACCACCGTCGACAGCATCGGCGTCGACACCGTTGACGCGTCGATCACCACCGTCCCGCTGCGCACCGGACTCACCCCGGCGGTGATCCTCGGTCCCTGGCTCACCGCTCTCATCGTCCTCGCTGCCGCCGGCGCTCTCACCGCGGCGGGGTTCTCCCACCGTGCCCGCACGCGTGCGGCCGCCGCAGATCGTTCGACTGATCCGGGGAGGCACCCATGAACACGCCACGGATGAGGCCTGCCGGAGGTCGACTGGCCTGGTCGCTGCGAACGCTGGCGACGGGCAGCGATCTCACCCTTCCTGGTGACCTGACGGCGGAGGAGTGTGGGTGCGCGCCCACGCCCGCGGAGAGCCGCGCATTCCGGGCCGGGGTGAGCCGGCGCACTCTGCTGACGGCGGGAACATTGAGCGCGGCCGCCGTCCTGGTTGCCGGCCCGCTGCTGCCGGCAGCGTTCGCGGCGACCTATCCGTCCTGGGAGGACGTGCAGGCCGCGAAAGCGAACGAGGCCACCAAAGCTGCCGAGGTGCAGCGGATCCAGGGCCTCATCCAAAGTCTTACCGGCGAGGTGGCGCGCACCCGCACCGCCGCCGAGCATGCCGCCGGCGCGTTCTACACCGCCCAGCAGGAGTACTTCGACGCATCCATCCGCGCCGACACGTTGCAGTTCCAGGCCGACCTGAAAGCGCAGAACGCGACCGACGCGGCGAACAAGGCCGGCCGCATCGCCGCGCAGCTGTACCGCGACGGGGGCGACACCACCTCCCTCGAGCTGTTCCTCTCCGGGTCGGCCGCGACCGCGGACGATCTCCTGTCCCGGCTGGGAGTGATGGACAAGCTGCTGGAACGCAACCAGGCCGTCTACGCTGCGGCGCTCACCGCCCGCGATGCCGCCCAGAGCCTGACCGATCAGGCGGTCGTGGCCCGGGATGAGCGCGACCGGCTGCAGCAGGTCGCCGAGCAGAAGATGCTCGAGTCGCAGCAGGCCGCCGATGCTGCGCAGACCGCGCTGGACGCGCAGACCCTCCACCTCGGCGAGCTGCAGGCCCAGCTCGCCGCCCTCGAGGACACCACCGCGAAGACCATCGCCGACTATCAGGCCGGGGTGGAGGCTGCCCGCATCGCCGAGGAGCAGCGGCGAGCGGCGGAGCGCGCCGAAGCGGAACGGCTCGCCGCCTCGGGAGGTGGTGGTGGGGGTGTGGTCAGCTCCGGGTGGGCACGGCCGACCTCCGGGCACCGCACCTCGGGGTTCGGGCCGCGCAGCTCCCAGTGTGGCAACGGGTACTGCTCGACCAGCTACCACTACGGCGTCGACCTCAGCGGCGGATGCGGCGCGGGGATCTACGCCGCCGCGGCCGGCACCGTCGTCTACGCCGGGTACAACGGCGGCTACGGCAACTACATCAAGATCGACCACGGCGGCGGGATCGGCACCGGATACGCCCACATCCGCCCCGGCGGCTTCTACGTCGGATACGACCAACGGGTGAACGCCGGCGACCTGATCGGCAGCGAAGGCAACACCGGCAACGCGTTCGGCTGCAACCTGCACTTCGAGGCCTACGTGAACGGCTCCCCGGTCAACCCCATCACCTTCCTCGCCGACCGCGGCGTGTCCACCTGACCCGAAACGAACCAGGACATCATGACTGACCAGACCACCCCACCCGGCGGCGGCGACCAGCCCCAGACGCCCCCCACGCGCCGCAGCCTCCGCCGCGCCGCAACCCCGCCAGCCACCAGCATCACCACCCGCCCCCCACGGCGCCCGCCCGCAGAAACGTCCGCCCGTGGTCGGGTAATCGCGCTGCGCCCAGTGCGCTCCCTGGCGGTCCTGACGGTGGTCACCGGCCTGATCGCCACCTTCGCCCTCCCCGCGTATGCCGCCTGGCAGCCGGCGGACCTCGAGATCCCGACACTGCAGCAAGTCGCGTCCGAGGACGCGCAATCCTTGATCGTCACCTCCGACGCGACTGGGACGCAGCTCACACGGGAGAGCTACTCGGCCACCACCCAGGCGGAGATCGACCAGAAGAAGGCGGCAGAAGCAGCCGCAGAACGTGCCCGCGCCTCCGCACAAGTCGCCTCGGTGCCCTTCGACTACAGCATCGTGCCCCAAGGCAGTGGAGCCGTGCGGTGGCCGGTGGGCGGCCCGTTCACCGTGACCGACAGGTTCGGCGCTCGAGGCGGCGCGCATATGGGCACCGACATGGTCGCTGCCGGCGGAACCCCCGTCTACGCGTCCGTCGACGGCGTCGTGCGGATCTCGCAGGACAGCTACGGCGGCTACGGGGTGACCGTCGTGGTGGAGTCCGTGCTGAACGGGCAACAGGTGAGCACGGTGTACCCGCACATGCAGACCGGAAGCCGGCAGGTCGCCGCCGGGCAGACCGTCACGGCCGGGCAGCTGGTCGGACTCGTCGGCAGCACGGGACGCTCCACCGCGAACCATCTGCACTTCGAGGTCTACCTCGACGGAACCGCCGTGGACTCGCTGGCCTGGCTGGAAGCGAACGCGGGC
>DAOSUG010000019.1:0-11650 GCA_035378545.1 Micropruina sp.
GTACTCGTCGGCGAGATCGTCGACGAGTACGACCAGGAGGTGCCGCCGAACTCGTCGACCACGATCACCACGTGCGAGCGGGTGAGCTGCATCTCGCGCAGCAGCTCGTCCACCGGTTTGCTGTCGGGGCAGAAGGTCGGCTTGCGCATCAGCGACTCGACGGTTTCGGTGGCCTGCGCCCGCGGGTTGTCGTACATGCGCCGAATCGCGTCTTTGAGGTAGAGCACGCCGCAGATGTCGTCCAGATCGTCACCGATCACCGGAATGCGGCTGAAACCCGACCGCAGCGCCAACGAAACCGCTTGTCGCACGGTTTTGGTGCGCTCGATGTAGACCATCTGGGTGCGCGGCACCATGACCTCTTTGACGATCGTGTCGCCCAGGTCGAACACCGAGTGGATCATCTTGCGTTCGCCGGCCTCGATCACATCGGACGCCTCGGCGTAGTCGACCAGTTCGCGCAGTTCGGCCTCGGAACTGAACGGGCCGTCGGCGAAGCCCTTGCCGGGGGTGAGCGCGTTGCCGATCAGGATCATCACCTGCGGGATCGGGCCGAGCACGGTGGTGAGCATGCCGAGCGGACGGGCGGCTCCCAGCGCCACGGAGTCGGCGTTCTGCCGGCCCAGGGTGCGGGGTGCCACGCCGAGCAGTATGAACGAGACCAGCACCATGATGCCGACCGAGTAGAGCACCCGCTCCCAGGTCGCCTCGAAGCGTCCGAACACGAACAGGGTGACCAGCACGATGGCCACGATCTCGGCGAGGATGCGTACGAACAGCAGGGTGTTGAGCGTGGGTGCCGGATCCTGGGTGATGTTCACCAGCGCCTGGGCGCCGCCGCGGCCCTCGTCGAGCAGGCGCTGGGCGCGGCTCTTCGAGAACGATTGCAGCGCCGCCTCTGCAGTGACCAGCAGCGCGGCCACCAGCACGCAGGCAGCTGCAACGGCCAACTCGAACACTTCGATGTCGGTCAACAGGGTGTCATTCCTCGATTCGCGCCCGGAAAGTCGAAACCGCAGTCTACGACAGCATCACCCGGCCAGGCCTCGGCCGCACTGCCCGGACCGTCGGGTCGCAGTCTGGGACGCGTCCAGCCGGGTTGGTCGCGCGGACCAGGATGGCGGATGTGCCAGTGCCCGACCTCACCACCCTGCTGTGGCTGGTCGCGGCCGGCGTCCTCACCGGCATCGTCGGTTACGGGGCCGGCCTGGCCTCGCTGGTGTCGTTTCCCGCCCTGCTGGCCGTGGGGCTGCCCCCGCTGACCGCGAACCTGACGAACACCGTTGCGCTCGTCGGCACCACGATCGGCGGCGTATCGGCCGCGCGCACAGAGTTGGTGGCCGTGCGCCGGCACCTGCTGCCCTACGGCCTGATCGCCCTCACCGGCGGCGCGATCGGTGCGGGCCTGCTGCTGGCAGCACCGGCCGAGGTGTTCGAGAAGGTGGTGCCGTGGCTGGTGCTGCTGGGTTCGGTGGTGCTGGTGCTGTCGCCGTGGCTGCGCCGCCTGCAGGCCGGACGGATCTCGCACCGCCACCCGGGCGTCGGCGCGGCGATCGGGCTGGTGGCGATCTACTGCGGATACTTCGGTGCGGGTGCCGGCGTGCTGGTGCTGGCCGTTCTCAGTGCCGTGCTCGAGCACACCCTGGCCGAACTGACCGCGTTGCGCAGCGTTCTGCTCGGTTGCGCCAACCTGGTGGCGGCGGGCATCTTCATGGCCACCGGCGGCGTGGCCTGGGCGCAGGCACTGGCCCTGGGCGTGGGCGCGGTGGCCGGCGCGGCACTCGGTCCCTGGATCATGCGCCGAGTGCCCGAGACCCCGGCCCGGGTCGTGGTGGCGTTGGCCGGCGTCGCCCTGGCCGCGAAGCTCTTTCTCGACTACTACCGCTGATTCGGGCGCCGTAAGCTCTGCGACCCCAGCTGTGGGGATCCATGGGTAGCCTGGCCGAGTTTCCAGACAAGGAGTGCGGCGTGGCTGATGTGGTGAACCTGGTGATTCTGGGGGCGTCCGGTGACCTGACCCATCGGCTGCTGCTGCCGGGGCTCGGCACCCTGCTGAAGGCCGAGCCCAAGCGGGCCGTGCATCTGGTGGGTGCGGCCGCCGACGATCTGACCCAGGAACAGTGGCAACAGCGGGTCAGGGACTCGATTCAATCCAGCGGCTGCGACTCCACGGTGATCGACAAGCTGGCCGCGGGCACCACCTATGCGCGCGTCGATGCCACCAGCGCCGACGACCTGTGGGCGCTGCTGAAGGGCCTGAGCGGCCAGGTGGTGCTCTATTTCGCCTTGCCGCCGGCCATCAGCATGAAGGCCTGCGAGGCGCTGAGCACGCTGACCCTGCCCGAGCAACTGTTCCTGGCGATCGAGAAGCCGTTCGGCACCGACCCGTCCAGCGCTCGGCAGTTCAACGAGTTGCTTGCTCGATTCGTGCCCGAGGACCGGGTGTTCCGGGTCGATCACTTTCTGGGCAAGTCCACCATTCTCAACCTGCTCGGGCTGCGATTCACCAACCGGTTCTTCGAGCCGGTGTGGAATCGTGACAATGTCGAACGCATCGAGATCGTGGTCGACTAGACCCTGGCACTGGAGGGCCGGGCCGGTTACTACGACCACTCGGGTGCGCTCAAGGACATGATCCAGAGTCACCTGCTGCTGGTGATGGCGCTGCTGTGCATGGAGCCGCCGAACCGTATCGCCGCCGAAGACCTGCGCAGCCTCGAAGCCGATGTGCTGCGCGCCACCCGGTTGTGGCAGGACGACCCGGTGAAGGCCTCCCGACGAGCCCGCTACACCGCCGGCGCCATCGACGCCCACGACGTGCCCAACTATGTGGACGAGCGCGGTGTCGATCCCGCGCGGGCCACCGAGACCCTGGCCGAGGTGACCGTCGAGATCCACAGTGCGCGCTGGCACGGGGTGCCGATCCGGATGCGCAGCGGCAAGGCGCTCGGCGATGGGGTGCGATCCATCACCGTGGTATTCAAGGACGCCTTTCAGCCGGAGGGCTTCGCCAACCAGGCACTGCCGAACGTCGTGGTGATCGGCATGGCCGACGAATCGGTGCAGGTGCGCCTCAACACCAACGGCGCCGACGACAAGTTCACCCTCGAAGACACGGTGCTGAGCGCCGATCTGGGCGAGAGCCCCATCCGTCCTTACGGTGAGATTCTGGCGCACATCATGGACGGCAATCCGGCGTTGTCGGTGCGCGGTGACGTCGCCGAGGACTGCTGGCGCATCCTGGGTCCAGTACTGGACGCGTGGGGTGACGGGCGCGTGCCGATGGACGAGTACCGCGCCGGGTCGTCCGGCCCCACGAACTGGAACTGACCCCGAGGGGCCACGCACGCGCGAGCGCGCAGGTACGGCCCCACTGACCCATCGCTGGACGAGTTGGTCAGCCCCGCTGCGCATTCCACGCCGCGATGACGCGGTCGTTCAGGTCGAACATGACCTTCTTCTCATCGGGCTCGGCATGGTCGTACCCGAGCAGGTGCAGCAGGCCGTGGATCAGCAGGTAGTCGGCCTCTTCGTCGGGGGTGCGGTTCGAGGCGGCCGCCTGCGCCGACGTGACGGTGGGGCACAGGACGATGTCGCCGAGCATGCCCAGCGGGGGTTCCTCGCCGTCTTTGGGGGGGCGCAGCTCGTCCATCGGAAAGCTGAGCACGTCGGTGGGGCCGGGCTCGTCCATGTACTTCTCGTGATAGGCGGCCATGGTCGGCTCGTCGACCAGCAGCAGCGAAAGCTCGGCCTGAGGATGGATGCGCAGGGCGTCCAGGGCGAACAGGGCGAGAGCGACCAGCCGCTGTTCGTCGACGGGCACGCCCGACTCGTTGTTGACCTCGACGCTCACCTCAGCGCTCCTGCTTGCTCGGCGTGGACTGGGTGGATTCGAACCGGTCGTAGGCGGCGACGATGCGTCCGACCAGCTTGTGCCGCACCACGTCATGGTTGGTCAGCCGGCAGAACGCGATGTCGTCGACACCGTCCAGAATGCCCTGCACCATGCGCAGGCCCGAGCGGGTGCCGGTGGGCAGGTCGACCTGGGTGACGTCGCCGGTGACCACGATCTTGGAGCCGAACCCCAGCCGGGTCAGGAACATCTTCATCTGCTCCATCGACGTGTTCTGCGCCTCGTCCAGAATGATGAACGCGTCGTTCAACGAGCGACCGCGCATGTAGGCCAGCGGCGCCACCTCGATGGTGCCGGCGGTCAGCAGCCGCGGCACCGAATCGGGGTCGACCATGTCGTGCAGGGCGTCGTAGAGCGGCCGCAGGTAGGGGTCGATCTTGTCGGTGAGGGTGCCGGGCAAGAAGCCGAGCCGCTCGCCGGCCTCGATCGCGGGCCGGGTCAGGATGATGCGGTTGACCTCTTTGGCTTGCAGTGCCTGGACGGCCTTCGCCATGGCCAGGTAGGTCTTGCCGGTGCCGGCCGGACCGATGCCGAACACCACGGTGTGGGCGTCGATCGCATCCACGTAGCGCTTCTGGTTGAGCGTTTTGGGACGGATCGTGCGACCGCGGGTGCTCAGAATGTTCTGGGTGAGCACCTCGGCGGCATGCAGGGTTTCGGCCTGTTGCGCGGTCATGCCGACCACCCGCTCGACGGCGTCGGCGGTGAGGCCCTGCCCGGTGCGCACGATGGTGACCAGCTCGGTCAGCACCTCGGCGGCGACCGTGACGTCGGCGGGATCGCCGGTGAACGTGATCTCGTTGCCGCGCACATGCACGTCGGCGCTCAGTTCGCGCTCGAGAATGCGAAGGAACTCGTCGCGGGGCCCCAGCACATTGACCATGTCGACCGACGCGGGAACCGTGACCCGACGCACTCCGGTGGGTTTGGTCACGCTGCTGTCGGCTGTAGGCATGTTCCTCCTTGAAACTGTGCGCCTGGGACGAAGAGCATCCTAACCCTCCCGTCCGACAACAGATCCGGCATGCTGGGCGGCATGCATGTGGACGAGGCCTGCGAACGGGCCGCGGCGCTGGCCTCGGGCGGACGTCGCCTGCTCGGGTTGGTGGGCCCGCCGGGAGCCGGCAAGTCTACGCTGTCGGCGGCGTTGCAGCGGCACCTGGGCGAGGCGATGGTCGTGGTCGGCATGGACGGGTTTCACCTGGCCAACGCCGAACTGATCCGGCTCGGACGGCACGAGCGCAAGGGAGCGCCCGACACCTTCGACGTGGACGGCTACGTGGCGCTGCTGGCCCGGCTGCGCAGCCAGAGCGGTCCGCTGTACGCGCCGCGGTTCGATCGCGAGCTGGAGGAGTCGATCGGCAGCGCCGTCCGGGTCGAGCCGTGGACGCCGCTGGTGGTCACCGAGGGCAACTACCTGCTCTACGACGGGCCCGGCTGGGACGCGGTGCGTCCGCTGTTGGACGAGGTGTGGTACCTCGAGCTGGACGATGTCGAGCGCCGGCGGCGGTTGGTGCAGCGCCGGCTCGGGCACGGTGACGCCCTCGAGCACGCCCGGTTCTGGGTCGAGACCGTGGACGAACCCAACGCCGCCCTGGTCGCCGGCACCCGTCAGCGCGCGGATTCGGTGGTGTTCGTCGACTGAGCCACCGGCGCCGGTTCGCGCACGAAGGTGGCCAGCAGCACGATGGCCGCGGCGCCGAGCACGATCACGCCGAGCCCCGCGCGCAGGCCCAGCAGTTCGGCCAACCCGCCGATCACGGGGGGCCCGAGCAGAAAAGCGGGCCACTCCCCCAGGCTGATCAGCGCCACGGCCTTCGCGCTGGGCACGCCGGGCTGGTTGCCGGCCAGGGTCATCACGGTGGGCACGATGCAGCCGCTGCCGATGCCCACGCAGGCGAAGCCGATCAGCGCGGCCGGCACGGTGCCGACCAACAGCGCCAGGCCCAGCCCGAGCGCGGCGAAACCGGCCGAGAGCTGCAGGAACAGCCGCCGTCCGATGCGTTCGACGATGCGGTCGCCGATCAGTCGTACACCGGCGATCGAGAGCGAGTAGCAGACCAGGGTGAGCGAGCCGAGGGCGATGGAGCCGCCCAGGGTGACCGTGTACTGGGCGCTCCACTGCACCGCGCCGCCCTCGTTGATCGAGGTGAGAAAGCCGATCGCGGCCAACAGCACCAACTGGGGCGTCCATGACCGGCGGGGTGCCTCGCCGGGCACGGCGGTGACGGGTTCGTCGAGGGTCGACGGATCGTCCGCGGCCTTGTGGGTGTCGGGCAGAAACCGCAGGGTGGCGGCGAAAAGCGCACCCAGCAACAGGCTGGAGGCACCGAGTTGGATCGTGGGTGACAGCACCAGCAGGCCGGCGAGCACCCCGAGCAGCCCGCCGACGAACTGTCCGGCGCTGTACCAGGCGTGGAAGGAGCTGATGATGGTGCGGCCGTAGTCGCGTTCGACCTCGACGGCCAGCGCGTTCATCGGCCCGAACAGCAGGCCCTGCGCCACGCCGAGGGCCAGCAAAAAGCCGACCATCACGACGATGTTGGCCGATGCTGCCGCCGCGGGCGTGATCAGCAGCATGCCGATGGCGCCGATCACGGCCGGGCGCCGCGCGCCGGTACGGGTGATCACCCGCTGCAGCACCAGCAGCGAGCCCAGCACGCCCAGCGGCATGCCGAGCACGATCAGCCCCCACTCACCATCGCTCACGCCGAGCTGCCCGCGAATGGACGGGATGCGCCCGGCCCAGCCGCCCATCACGGCTCCGGCGAGCACGAACAGCACCGAGACCGCGACCCGCTGCCGGCGCACCCGGCGCGCAACGACAGCCTGCGTCACGTTCTGCACCTCGCTGCATCGAAGGGGGATGGGCCCGATCGAGGGCCGTCGGCCAGCCTATCGGTGACAGCGGGGGCGATCGCCCCTACTGGTCCTGGCTCAGGTCCTGTTCGTTGGTCGCCCGGTCGGTCTCGGTGTAGTCGTCGCCGGGGGCCTGCGAGTCGTCATCGGAGGGCGACCCGCCGTGCAGCATCTGCTCGGCCTTCTCGTCCGAGACCGGACCCTTGACCTCGGATTCGCCGAAGCCGGACGAGATGTCGCCGCCGGCGTTGGGGTCGTTGCTCATCGGAACTCCTTCGATCGATTGCCTGCACGTTACCGGCACCCGGCGCCCCGATGACAGGGTCGCCGCCCGAATCAACCCCTTCGGGCGAAGCCGTCGGTCGCCGCCAGCAACTCGGGCGCGATGGCCGGTTCGGTCACCGCGTGGCCCGCCAACACCAGCCGGAAATCCGCCTCCGGCCAGGCCTGATGCAGCTGCCATGCGGTGATCGCCGGGCAGGGCAGGTCGTAGGCGCCCTGCACGATCACCGCGGGGATGTGCCGGATGCGGTCCACCTCGGCGATCAGCTGACCCTCGCGAAACCAGCCGCCGTGCACGAAATAGTGATTCTCGATCCGCGCGAAGGCCAGCGCGAAAGCGGGGTCGCTGAAGTCGTCCACCATGGTCTGGTCGAACTCCAGCGTGGACGTCGCGGCCTCCCACGTCGTCCAGGCGACCCCGGCCGGGCCGTGTACCGCTGGGTCGGGATCGAACAGCAGTTCGTGGTAGCCGGCGATGCGGTCGAAGCCGGCCGGCAGCTCACCGAACCGAGCCCGCAGGGGTGCCTCGAAGCGTTGCCACCAGGCCGGCGCCAGGTTGGCCGCGCCGCCGTTGTAGTACCAGTCGAGTTCACTGCGCCGCAGCGTGAAGATGCCGCGCAGCACCAACTCGGTGACCACCTCGGGATGGGTTTCGGCGTAGGCCAGGGCCAGCGAGCTGCCCCACGAACCGCCGAACACCTGCCAGCGCTCGATGCCGCGATGCTGCCGCAGCCGCTCCAGGTCGGCGACCAGGTGCCAGGTGGTGTTGCTCGACAGGTCGGCGTCGGGCTCGCTGGCGTGCGGGGTGCTTCGTCCGCAACCGCGCTGATCGACCAGCACGATGCGATACGCCGCCGGATCGAAGTAGCGGCGGTGCAACGGTGAGCACCCGCCCCCGGGGCCGCCGTGCACGAACACCACCGGCTTGCCCTCAGGGTTGCCGCACTCCTCCCAGTAGAGGTTTTGTGAGTCGCCGACCTCGAGCCGTCCGGACGCGTAGGGTTCGAGCGGCGGATACAGCTCAGTCGTCGTCGTCATCGTCCTCGTAGTCGTCGATCACATGCATGGCGGCCTCTTCCGCACTCGCAGCGCCGCCCGAGATGCCGACCTCGTAGCCGATGCTCTCGGACTCGACGTCCGCCTCGCCGTAGCCGCCGTCCGCGTCGACCAGCCGGCCGGCCCGCCGCTTGCCGACCTGCCGGTTGTCGTCGCCGTCGTCCTTCCAGGGCCCGGTGGCCGGCGCCACGTCCGGCTCTTCCTGGGCCAGTCGCTGCTCGATGGTTTCGCCATGGCGCATCTCTGCGGCGGTGTTGCCGAAACTCTGCGCCGGTGACCACTTCTCGGGCGCTACATAGCCCTCGTCGAGCACGTCGTCGACCCCGCGGTCGATCAGCGTCTCTTCGGGCTGCAACTGGTCCAGTTGCTCGGACTCATCGGGCAAACTCGGGTCGAAGTCGGTCATGTGCCTAGCCTGCCATCTCGCCTCCCGCAGGGCGAGGACGCACGCGAACAGGTACGGATTTCGCCTAGGCTCGCCTGCCATGAGCTCGCAACCGACGGCCCCGCGCCCCGTCTACGATCTGGTGCTCGCGCTGTTCTGCGGCCTGCTGCTGATCTCGAACGTGGGCGCGACCAAGCTGATCCAGTTCGGCCCGAGCTGGACGGTGGGTGGCTTTCCGGTGCTGCCGATCATCACCGACGGCGGCGCGTTCCTGTTTCCGCTCACCTACATTCTGGGCGACGTGCTGGCCGAGGTGTACGGGCTGAAGAAGGCACAGCGGGCCATCTGGACGGGGTTCGGGCTCGCCTTCCTGATGTCGCTGACCTTCGCCGTGGTGGCGGCCGCACCGCCCGCGGAGGGGTGGCCCAACAATGACGCGTGGAACGCGGTGCTCGGCTTCGTTCCGCGGATCGTGATCGCCAGCCTGGCCGGCTACCTGGCCGGGCAGAGCCTCAACGCCCTGGTGCTGGTGACGATCAAGCAGCGCTTCGGCCCCGAAAGGTTGTGGGTACGGCTGGTCGGCTCGACGGTGGTCGGTGAGTTCGCCGACACCCTGGTGTTCTGCCTGATCGCATTCGGGCCGCTCGGCGCGTTTCTGGGCGGCGGCAGCATCGACCTGCCGACCCTGGTCAACTACACGCTGGTCGGTTTCGTCTACAAGGTCACCGTCGAGGTGGTGTTCCTGCCGGTCACCTACCGGGTCATACCGTGGGTTCGTCGTCGGGAGGGCCTGGCGGACCCGGTTGCGCCGGCCGTTTCCGCGCTCCGGTGATCCGTTGCCACAGCCGGCGCCAGACGCCGGGTCCGTCCCTTCGCACCGGCAGCGGGCCGGGGGTCGCCCACCCCGGCAACGCCGGATCGGCGGGCGGAACCTGCAGTGCGTCGCGGAGCACGGTGCGGTCGTCCGGAACAGCCTGACCGGTATCGGCCTGACCGGGTTCGGACGACTGCGCGGTGGCCGCGAGTGGCTGTGGCACCGGCGGCGACCCATCGAGAGCGGCGCCGCAACGGGCGCAACGCGGGGCCGCCAACGTCTGCTGCAGGCCGCAGGCAGGGCAGGACGGAGCGGTCATGAACCTAGTGTCGCCCGCTCACCGCACGAAGTCACGGGCAGCGCTCCCCGTTGCGGTCCCCGTCCGGTGGCGTCGATTCAGGAGGCCCGGAACACCAGCCCGGTGGACGTGGGCGTCGACAGGGTGAGCGTGTCGCCGTCGATGGTGTAGCCGGTCACGTCCGCCAGGGTGGCGAGCACGGTCGCCTCCTGCTTGCCCTCCTGCTCGGTCGGGCAGGCCATTTTGGTCGTGGCCAACGGGCCGACGGTGAGCGCGCCGTCCTTCACCGTGATCGGCCCACGGAACGTGTTGCAGGCCTTGCCGCTGAGGGCGTCCTGCGTGAGCGTCATGGTCACCGTGGTGCCGCTCACCACGGACGACACGCCCTGATTGGCGACGATGCCGGTGAGCGTCCAGGGCGTGCCGATCAGTGGCTTGGGGCCGGCCTTCGGGGCCGTGGCCAGGGTCAACACGGCGGCGCCGCCGGCGTTCAGCAGTTCGGCACCGTCGGCCGTGCCGCGCACCTGGGTGACCTCGCCCAGTGCGCCGGTGAAGGCGTGCTCCTGGGTGTTCACCGCCTCATCCGCGCACGCCATGGCGGTCATCGCGACCGGGCCGAGGGTGAGGGTGCCGCCGCTCTGGGTGAAATCGCCGCTGTAGGAGTTGCAACTCGCCTTGCCGCTGGCACGTCCGCCGCTGAAGGCGATGGTCGGTTGGTGGCCGGCCAGGGTCGCCGCACCCTTGATCTGGGTGACGACCCACGACGTGCCCTCCAGGGTGGGCGCGGAGGCGGACGGCGACCCACCGGGCGTCGCGGTGCCGGCGCAGGCGGTGAGCAGCAGAGCCAGGGTGATGATCAGCAGCCGTGATGCGGCCATCGGGCGTCCTCTCCGACGCGGTGCGCCGCGCGTGTCGCGGCCCACCCATGGTAGGGCCGCCGCCGACCGACGGGCGTGAGCGCAACGAGGTTGTTCGGGGCCGGAACGCAGACCGGTGGTGTGTCCCAGTCCGAGTCACCTGGCGGGAGTCGGGAACCGCCCCAAACCCCCACGTCCTGCTCAGGCCCGACGCGATACCAGGGAGGCCAGGTTGAGCCGGGCCAGCGGACGGCGCCACCAGGGCAGGTCGCGCACCAGGGCCGTGCGGGCCGCACGCACCGCCGTCCAGTAGTCCGTGATCTGCTGCGGGTCGATCTCGCCGCCCCGGAACACCGCGCCGTCGGCCCGTACCGCCAGGTCGTGGACGTCCGCGCGGCCCAGCAGCGCGCTCTGCTCCAGCCGGGTCGCCGCCCCCGGCACCGGACGTCCCACGTCGCGCGCGGCGTCCAGCACCTCGGCCCAGCCGCCGGCGATCCGCGTCGACGGTGCCCCGCGGCTGCGCCGCCGGCGGCCCCGCAGCGCCTTCAACCCCAGGATCGTGCCGACGATCAGCGCCAGCACGCCCAGCGGAGGACCCACCCAGCGCGCCACGCTCCAGAACGTTCGCCAGAACTGGTCGGCGATCGGCAACTCGGCCCGGGCCGAGGCCGGGTCGGTGTCCGTCATCTCTTCGTAGGTGCCGGGCGGCGGCACCGGGTTGGGCGGCGGCACGTTCTGGATCGATTCCTGCTCGTTGTTCTGCCGCTGGTTCGGATCGGGCTTCTTGCTGCGATCGGGAGCGAACACCGACACCGGCACGCTCACCCAGCCGTGGCCCTGCACCGACAACTCCACCCAGGCCTGGACGTTCTTGCCCCGCACTTCGCCGCCGGCCGGGATCTCGGCCCCGAACACCACCCGCGCCGGGTACCCCAACCGGCTCGCCATCAGGGCGAACGTGGCCGCGTACTGCTCGTCCGAGCCGACGAACTGCTGCCCGGTGACGAACTGGTTGAGCCGGTACTGGCCGTGACCGGGCAGGTACTGCTCCTCGCCGGCCCGGGTGCCGTCGCTCCACGCGCCCTGCTTGAGCGACTGCGCCACCTGGACCAGTTGTCGCCACTGCTCGGCATCGCCCGCGCCCAGCCGCTGCAGGGTGGGCGCCAGGAACACCGACGCGGCATCG
>DAOSUG010000020.1:0-11582 GCA_035378545.1 Micropruina sp.
CCCGAGAGCCGCGCCTACGACCGAACGCTGGTGCTGCTTTACATCGGCACCCTGGCGGTCAACTCGCTCCTTCTCTACGTGATGAGTGTCGTGGTGCGACGAACACCTGCCACCTGGAGGCCGGACGATCCTCCGACCAGGCGGATGGGCGAGGCGGTCAACCTGTCCATGACGATCCTCTTCAGTCTCGCGGCCGTGCTCGCGTTGCTGTTTCCGGCGATCAACATGGCGACGATGTTGCTGCTGTTCTTCACCGGACCGCTCGCGAACCTGTTGCTGCGGCGCAGTACGCCGCCGAGCGCTCCCTAGTTCCTGGGCGGTGGTCTAGGGCAGGCTAGGGCGGGTCACCAACCTGACCCGCAGCGTCGCCAGAGGCGTACCGGGGTAGTGCACCCAGCGCCGGTATCGCGCCCCACCTAGTCTGATCCCATGCTGACCGCATTGCATGCATTGATCCATTCCGACGACCCGACGGCCACCCGGGCGTTCCTCCGCGATGTGCTGCGCTGGCCGTTCGTCTCCGAGGGAGCCGAGGGCGACACCGGCGTCGGCGGCGCCGGCACCGGAGGAACCGACGCCGCCGAATGGCTGATCCTCCGCAGCGGGCCCAGCGAGGTGGCGGTTCATCCGACCACGTGGCAGGCCGGGGACGAGCCGCGGTCGGTTCCCCGGCAGCACACGGTGGCCCTCATCTGTGACGACCTGGCGACGACCATGGACGAACTGAGGGGGCGCGGGGCTGAGTTCAGCACCGCACCGCGTGACGCCGGCTACGGCGTCGCGGTGATGCTGAAGGTGCCGGGTGCGGACGACCTGCTGCTGTATCAGGCCGCGCACGCGGTGGCGTATTCGTTGCCCGATGACGCCGGCCACCAGCAGCGCTCGGCCGGGCCTGGCAGCGGTGGGCACGAACACGGTGACCAACAGTCTGGCGAGCAGGGGCAGGGGCATCAGTCCGGCGAGCAGGGGCACCGGCACGGCGAGCAGGGGCACCGGCACCGCGAGCACGAGCACGAGCACGAGCACGAGCACGGCGAGCACCAGCACGGTGGCCGGCGGATGCCGGTCACCGACGACGAATGGCATCAGCACTACGCACCCGAAGCGATCTGGAGTGGCAACCCCAACGGCGCGTTGGTGGCCGAGTTGGCCGGCCTCACGCCCGGTCGGGCCGTCGACGTCGGGTGCGGCGAGGGTGCGGACGCGGTGTGGCTGGCCGGCCAGGGTTGGCAGGTGACCGCGTTCGACGTCGCCGAGAGCGCGCTGGAACGCGGCCGGGCCGCCGCCGAGTCGGCCGGGGTCGAGGTCGAGTGGGTGCGGGCCGGGCTGCTGTCGTCCGAACTGCAGGCGGGTGCGTTCGACCTGGTCAGCGCCTGTTATCCGGCGCTGCAGCGCACTCCGGAGCGGCTCGCCGAACAGGCGCTGCTTCGCCTGGTCGCGCCGGGTGGACGGCTCCTGATGCTCGCGCACGCCGACGTCGACCGCACCACGGCCCTCGAGCACGGCTTCGATCCCGACGACTACCTGGACCCCGGTGACCTGCTCACCGCGGCGTCCGACGGGTGGAGCGTGGAGCGGCACGAGCGGCGTCCACGACGCATCGACGGTGGTGCGGGGGCGGGTCACCACACCGACATCGTGTTGGTGCTGCGACGGGAGCAGAGCGCATGAGTGGGCAAGGCGTGGCGCTGGTCACCGGAGCATCGTCCGGCATCGGTGCCGAGAGCGCGAAACACCTGGCCGCAGCGGGTTTCCTGGTCTATGCGGCGGCCCGGCGTACTGACCGACTGGGCGAGTTGGCGTCCGGCAGCATCCGTCCGCTGACGATGGACGTGACCGACGACGACTCGGTCACCGCCGGCGTGCAGCAGGTGCTGGCTGAGGCCGGGCGCATCGACGCGCTGGTCAACAATGCGGGGTACGGGTCGTACGGCGCCGTCGAGGACGTTCCGCTCGACGAGGCCCGACGCCAGTTCGAGGTGAACCTGTTCGGCCTGGCCCGGCTCACCCAGCTGGTCATCCCGGGGCTGCGCCAGCAGGGTTCGGGACGTATCGTCAACATCAGTTCTATGGGCGGTCGGTTCGCGATGCCGTTCGGCGCCTGGTACCACGCCACCAAGTTCGCGGTCGAGGGCTTCAGCGACGCCCTGCGCCAGGAGTTGGCACCGTTCGGCATCCAGGTGGTGGTGATCGAGCCCGGCGGCATCAAGACCGAATGGGGCGGCATCTCGGCGGCCTCGGCCCTGGAGCGCTCCGGCGAGGGTCCCTACGCCGCTCGGGTGCAGCGGATCGCGCGCGCCCTGGCCGGCAGCGACCGGCGGTTCGGCTCCGAACCCGGTGTGGTGGCGAAGGCGATCACCACTGCTGTGACCGCCAGGCGTCCCCGCACCCGCTACGCCATCGGCGCCGGCGCCAAGCCGGCGATCTACGCCCGGCGGTTTTTGCCCGACCGGGTCATGGACGCGCTGATCGGCCGCGTGCTCGGTTGACCATGGCCGATCGCACGGTGAGACCCTCCGACTACCGCCGACAACCCCCGGGCGCACCGATCGGTTTGTCATGATGGGCGGCATGTCCAGCAGTGCCGAGAGCAGGCGCGCCGTCCGTCCAGATGAGCCGGACGAGCCGCGCATCGAGCATGTCGGGCACGTCTGGCGGGTGCGGTCGGCAGCGGCGGCTCGGCAGGTCCTGCGCGAGCGGCGCACCACCACGCAGGCGGGGTTCACCGCCGAGGCCATTCCGAAGGGGTACCTGAAGCATCATCCGATCCTGATGTCGGACGGCCCGTTGCACGACGAGCAGCGCACCAAGGTCGGACGGTTTTTCGCGCCGAAGGTGGTGGAGGAGCGGTACCTGGACCTGATGGAGTCGTGCGCCGACCGGTTGCTCGGCGACGCGGCGGCGTCCGGGATGGTGCGGCTGGACGATCTCGCGCTGCTCTACACAGTCGAGGTGACGGCGCAGGCGGTGGGGCTGACCGAGTCGTCGGTGCCGGCGATGGCGAAGCGGCTGGTGACCTTCTTCAATCAGCCGCCGTTCGACATCACCCGGCCCGATCTCGGCCGCACGCCCCGGCAGTGGGCGCAGGCGGCGCTGAACGGACTGCTGCCGATCGGGCGGTTCTGGTGGTCGGACGTGCGTCCGGCGATCCGGGTGCGGCGCCGGAAGCCGCGTGAGGACGTGATCAGCCACCTGATCGCCGAGGGCTACACGAACGCCGACATCCTGGTCGAATGCGTCACCTACGGCACGGCCGGCATGGTGACCACCCGAGAGTTCATCGCGATGGCCGCCTGGCACCTGCTGGGCAACGAGCCGTTGCGGGCGCGTTACCTGGTGGCCGGGCAGGCCGAGCGGCTGGCGATCCTGAACGAGATCATCCGGCTCGAACCGGTGGTCGGGCACCTGTACCGGCGGGTGCAGCAGCCGGTCACGTTCACCGATCAGGGGCACGAGCACACCGCCCAGCCGGGTGACCTGATCGATCTGTGCATCCGTCCGGCCAACGCAGACCCAGAGACGGTGGGTGAGAGACCCCTGCAACTGTGCCCGGGGCGTCCATTGCCCAAGGGCGTGAACGAGGCGGTGCTCAGCTTCGGCGATGGGGCGCACAAGTGCCCGGGTCAGCCGCTGGCGATGCTGGAGTCGGACGCCCTGCTGCGCCGGCTGCTGGCCCGTGAGGTCAGCATCGTGACCGAACCCAGTATCGAGTGGGACGACCTGATCGCCGGCTACGCCCTGCGCGGCTTCGACATGCAGATCGGCGACGGCTGATTCGTCGGTCGAGACGCAGACGCCTCGAGATCCGAGCGAAGGTTCACCGGCGAGGGCCGAGGTGGTCCTCGGCTGAAGCGGTCCGGAGGCAGCCCCGGGGGCCGCAAGAAGGTTCATCGGGTGGGTGCCGCCTCGTCGGTTTCTGAGATCACCCGCACGGGTTGCGAAGGTCTTCGGCGTGTCGCGGGGTGAGGGTCGGACTGGTGGCGAGATCTCAGAATGATCACGATCTGCCCGCTCACTCACAAACAGGGCACTCAACAGTGCATTCAAGGGTATGAGAGACATTGACGAACTGCTGTTGTCGGCCCGTGGTGTGCTGGTGCGCAAAGACCACCGCGCGATCGCGGCCCAACTCGACTATGCGATCCGCACCGGCCGGCTCACCACCGTCCTACCTGGCATCTACACCGCCCCGAATCCAACCTGGCAAGCGCGAATACGAGCCGCAGACGCCTTCCGTCCGGGTGGCATCATCACCGGCGCGGCGGCCGCGCTGGCGCTGTGGTGGCAGGACGTTCCGATCAGCGCCGTCACGGTGGCCGTCACGTGCAGGGTTGAGCCGCACTACGCGGGCTTTCACTGGGAGCGCCGGATGCTCTCGCCCGACCTGGTCACGGAACGTGACGGGGTGCGTTTCGTTCATCCGGCGGTGTCGGTGCTGGACCTGATCCCGGTGCTGGGCGGTGCTGCGATCGACGAGGCGCTGCGCCGTCGCGTGGTGAGTCTGGACGAGTTGTGGCACGCGTTGCGCGCACAGCCCGGGCGCCCCGGCAACCTGGGCTGCGCCCGGTTGCTGCACGAGTCGCGTGCCGAGCCCTGGTCACCCCCGAGCGCAAGGCGCACGTGCTCCTTCGTGCCGCTCGCATCCACGGCTGGCGCGCCAACCATCGCATCGTGATCGACGGCGTCGCGCACTGGGTCGACATCGCGTTCCCCAAGGAGCGCTTGGTGATCGAGATCGACGGCTGGACCTACCACGGCAGCCAGGCCTCATTCGTCGCCGACCGGTGGCGGTACGCCCGGCTCGCGGCCAACGGCTGGCCGGTGCTGGCCTTCGCCGCCTCGGCGCTCGACGATGAACCCGACGAGTTCATTCGGATGGTACAGGTGGCGCTGGCCCGCCGGACCTTCTGAAATCCCGACACCAGACGAGACCTCGACCGGCGACACGCCGTGGTTCCTCGCGACCACTGCGGGTGATCTCAGAATCAACCAACCGACCGGCCACCGAAGCGTCGCCCATCCGTCACCCGCACGCCTCCCCCCGGACGCCCGGCGCTGCTGGACTCCGCATGTCCAACCCCACCCACGAAGGGAACCCCATGCGAACCGCCCCGACCCGACGAATGCTGCGCGCCGGCCTTGCCACCCTCGCCATTACGGCGGCCACCGGCACGATGCTCGCCGTCGCCGCCCCTACGCTCGACCTGACCGTTCTGCATGGCGCCAACCGCAACGACGGCGACCAGACCCGCGCGGTGCGGCAGGCCGTGATCGGCGGCAAGGCACGCAACGTGATTCTGCTGATCGGCGACGGCATGGGCGACTCCGAAATCACCATCGCGCGCAACTACGCCAAGGGTGCCGCCGGACGCTTCGCCGGCATCGATGCCCTGCCGCTGACCGGGCAGTACACCACCTATTCGCTGAACAAGGCCACCCACAAGCCCGACTACGACCCCGACTCGGCCGCCACCGGCACCGCCTGGGCGACCGGCTTCAAGTCCTACGACGGCGCCATCTCGGTCGACGTCAACGGCAAAGCCCAGCAGACGCTGCTCGAGCAGGCCAAGGCCAAGGGCCTGCGCACCGGCAACGTGACCACCGCCGAGATCCAGGACGCCACACCGGCCGTGCAGGCCGCGCACGTGTCGGCACGCTCGTGCTACGGCCCCGCCGCAACTCTCAAGACCTGCCCCGAGGCCGCCCTCGAGAACGGCGGACCGGGCTCGATCACCGAGCAGATCATCAACACCCGCGCCGACGTCACCCTCGGTGGCGGTGCCAAGACCTTCAACGAGGTGGCCACGGCCGGCGCCTATCAGGGCAAGACGCTCAAGCAGCAGGCCTTCGAGCGCGGGTACCAGATCGTCGGTGACAAGGGCAGCCTCGACAAGGTGAAGCGGGCGAACCAGACCCAGCCGCTGCTCGGGCTGTTCGCCACCGGCAACCTGGCGGTGCGCTGGATCGGCCCCGAGGCCACCTCGGACGGCGGCAAGAAGGATCCCGTGCGCTGCACCGACAACCCGGATCGGTCGAGCACCCAGCCCACGCTGGCCCAGCTCACCACCAAGGCGATCAGCCTGCTCGACACCAGGCGCAACGGCCCGGGCTTCTTCCTGCAGGTGGAGGGTGCCAGCATCGACAAGCAGGATCACGCCGCCAACGCCTGCGGGCAGATCGGTGAGACCGTCGATCTGGACGAAGCCGTGCAGGCCGCCCTGGCCTTCGCCGAGAAGGACGGCAACACCTCGGTGTTCGTCACCGCCGACCACGCCCACACCAGCCAGATCGTCGAGGCCGGCTCGGTCACCCCCGGCTACACCGTCAACCTGCTGACCGCCGACGATGCGCCGATGACGATCAACTACGCCACAGCCGAGAAGGGCAGCTCGATGCAGCACACCGGCACCCAGCTGCGCATCGCGGGCTACGGTCCCGGTGCGGCGAACATCGTGGGGCTCACCGATCAGACCGACCTGAACACCACTATCCGGAGGATCCTCGGCCTGGACCGCAAGCGCGGCTGACCCAACCACCGCGGCTCGCGAGGGCTCGCGGAAACGAGACCTGCGCGTCAGTGAGCGGCGTGACGGCGTGTCCGCACGTCCGAGCGGCACTGGCGCGCAGGTTTCGGTCATTCCCACTCACAAAAGGGGGGTCGAAAAGTGCATTCATAGGTATGGAACGCATTGCTGAACTCCTCGCCCACGAAAACGGGGTGCTGCCGCGCCGGCAGCACCACACGATTCGCCACCAACTCGATCGCGCCCGTCGCATGGGCCTGCTGGAGGCACCCCTGCCCGGCATCTACACGGCGCCCGACCCGGGCTGGCACACCAGGGTTCGCGCCGCGGCGGCCTTCCGACCCGGATGCGTCATCACCGGTGCCGCGGCGGCGATGCTGCTGTGGTGGCCCGAGGTGCCCATCGATGCGGTGGCGGTGGCGGTGGCGCACGACGTGCACGGGACCTATCCCCGGTACACCTGGGAGCGGCGCAGGCTACCACTCGACCTGGTCGCGGACCGCGACGGGGTGAGGATCGCCTGCCCAGCCGCCTCAATACTCGATCTCGTGCCCACCCTCGGCGGCAACGTGATCGACGAGGGGCTGCGTCGCCGCGCGGTGACGCTGAGCGAACTCTGGTCGGCGTACCGGGCTCAGCCGTACCGCCCCCACAACCAGTTGCGGGTCGAGATGCTGAATGACTCCAGGCACGAGCCCTGGTCCGAGGCTGAGCGGAAAGCGCACCGGCTACTCCGCGCGGCCCGGCTGACCTGTTGGAGGACCAACCACCTCATTCGCATCGACGGACGCAACTACTTCGCCGACATCGCCTTCCCGGCCGTGCGGGTGATCGTGGAACTGGATGGCTTCAGCCACCACGGCAGTAAGAAGGCGTTCGTCGACGACCGCTGGCGCTATTCGAGGTTCGCTGCGCACGGCTGGCGGGTGCTGCCGTTCGCGGCCTCGGTGCTGGACGACGATCCCCAAGGCTTCCTGACCCTGGTGCGCCGGGCTGTGGGTCAGTAGCGATTCACCGAAAGGTGCGCGCCAGTGCGGCGCCGACGGCACGACACGCCGTCACCTGCTGCACTGGCGCGCAGGTTTCGTCTTGTCGGGCGCGGACCTGTCAGCGCCGCCGGCGGTTCTTGACAGCGATCGCGGTGCTGAGCGCCGTGGCGAAGGTGCACCAGGCGGTGTACAGGCCGAGGGCCGCCGCCTTGCCGGGGCCACTGGCTGCGGCACGCCGGGTCAGATCAGCGCTGCTGAGCGCCAGCAGCCCCGCCGTCACCGCCGATGTCTTCAGCGCGTGGGCACGGAAGAACAACCCGCTCCGCGAGGTGTTCAGCGCCAGGTTGGCGGCCAGGGCCCGCTCGAAGTCGTCCGCTGCCGCGTCGTCCCCGGCCTCGCGAGCATCGGCGATGATGGCGCTCGCCGAGACCGCGATCAGGCCGTACAGCAGCGACCAGACCGGCCCGAACACGGCCGCCGGCGGCTGGAACGACGGCTTGCGCAGCCGCCGGTACCACCCGCTGTTCGGGTCGGTGAACAGCCCGCCGACCACCGCGGCGCCCACCACCGCGGCCGACACCGCGCCGAACGTGCGGCCCCACAGTTTCGGGTCGATGTCGCCCAGAGCGGCCCGAACCGCCTCATCGAAGCCGGTCGCACCGCCCTCGGGCTCACCCAGAACCTGTTCGGCGTCGAACTCGTCACGGACGGCGTCGTGCATCAGGCTGCCGACCAACGGACGGGCGATGCCCGACTTGATCGGCGTGACCAGGCCGACCCAGTAGCTGGCCAGGTTCGGGGTCAGCACCGGCACGGTCACGACGGCTCGCGGAATCAGTCCCGCCAGCCCGGCGTAGCGCTGCATCATCTCGCGGTAGGTGAGCACGTCGGGGCCACCCAGATCGAAGGTGCGGTTCACCTCCGGCGGCAGTTCGGCCGCCGCGACGAGATAGAACACTGCGTCCTTCACCGCGATCGGCTGAATGTGGTTCTCCAGCCATTTCGGCGCCACCATCGCCGGCAGCCGCTCGGTCAGGTGCCGCAGCATGTCGAAGGACGCCGACCCGGCTCCGAGCACCACGCCCGCCTGCAGTACGGCGGTGGGCACCCCCGAGCCCAGCAGGATCTCACCCACCTCGACCCGGGACGCCAAGTGCTCCGACAGCTCGCCCTTCGGATGCAGTCCGGAGAGGTAGACGATGCGCCCGGTGCCCGCCTCGGCCGCGAGCCTCGCGAACTGCTGCGCCAGGGCACGGTCGCGGGCCACGAAGTCGCCGCCGCCGTCCATCGAGTGCAGCAGGTAGTAGACCACGTCCGCACCGGCCAGGGCCGCACGGACGTCCGCCTCGTCGGTGGCGTCGCCCACGGCAACCTTGACGCGGTCGCGCCACTGGTCGGGCAGCTTTGCCGGGTTGCGGGACAGTACCCGCACCTGGTGGCCGGCGTCCAGCAACCGGGGCACGAGGTGCGATCCGATGTAGCCGGTCGCGCCGGTGACGAGAACCTTCTTCATGTCAGCTCCAGAGATCGAGGGCCCAGGGCAGGGCGAACAGCATGCCCAGGGACCAGGTGAGGTGGGTCACGATGGGGCCGAGCACGCCGCCGGTGACCCGGCGTTGCATGCCCGTGAGCAGGCCGAGGGCGGCGGCGGCCAGCACCAGCAGGGGCACTCCGGTCAGCACCGTGGCCAGAGCGTAGAGAGCGGCTGAGCCGACCACCCGCCAGCGCCGCGGAAAGGCCGCGAACAATGCACCGCGGAAGAACAGCTCCTCGGCGACCCCGTTCACCGCGGTGATCACGGCGACGATCGGCAGCGAGCCGTACCGGGCGTGTGCGAGCAGCGAGTCGACGGGACCGCGCAGCCAGTCCACCCGTCCGACGACGACCGCCCCGGCCAGGAACACCGCCAGCAGCATGCCGCCGAGGATGAACGCCTGCAGCACCGAGTAGCTCGAGCCGCCCGAACGGGTGCGGGCGCGGCCCAGATGCAGCTTGCCGGACGCGAATGCGCCGGCCACCCAGATCGCGGCGACCCCGAGCGTGGCCGGATAGAACCAGGGGCTGCCGGGCTGGATCGCGAGCGCCAGGCCGAGCGCCACCGCTCCCAGGAGCAAGGTGATTGCGACCACGATCCGGCGGCGACGGATCTTCGCGGGTGACTCCTTCTCGGTGACCTGGACGGGATCGAGCAGGCTGGCGCGGAAGAACGACCCCAACTCCGCGAATACCGGCACCCCCTAAGCCTAGGGAGGCACACCCAACACGTCCCCACCCAGGCGGGGGGTCAGTCCCTGATGACGACCCGCCGATCGAAGGGACCGGCACCCCGTTGGTCGAGCCTGTCAGGACCAGCCGGGCCGACCCCCGTCGGTCGAGCCCGTCGACCGCACCAACCTCGATCTCCCAGGTCGAGCCTGTCGACCGCACCAACCTCGATCTGCCGGGTCGAGCCTGTCGACCGCACCAACCTCGATCTCCCCGGTCGTGAGTGTCGATACCGCACGCAACGTCGACCCCGTCGGTCGAGCCTGTCGAGACGCCTCGCCCGTCACATCTCACAGCCATCGACGCCCGACTGCTCAGCCCCGTGCGCGCAGCTCGGCCAGCCGTCCCAGCAACTCCGCCATCCCAGCGACGTCGGGAACCCGCAGGCTCGCGTGCGTGGGGCCCTCGCCCACCCGGACGCCGACGTCCTGCGGTTCGAGGCTGCCGAGCGCGTCCTCGTCGGTCACGTCGTCGCCGGCGAAGAGCACCGCTGTGGCCCCGGTGCGCTCCCGGAGCGTCCGCACCGCCGAATCCTTGCCCTCCTCGCGGAAGGCGTACTCGACGATGTCGCGCCCGGTGCGTCGCCGCCAGCCGGGCGCCTCGGCGACGACCAGCTCGTCGACCGCCTTGTTCGCCTTGGCGCCGTCCGCCTCGGACGACAGCCGGGTGTGCACCGCCAAACCGAAGGTCTTCGGCTCGATCCAGGCACCCTCGTACGGTTCGACCAGCACCTCGGCCCGCGCGAGCAGTCGCGTGCGCAGCTCGACCTCGGCGGGGTCGTCGGAGCGTTGCTGCTCACCCTCGCCGGGTACCCAGTACTCCGCGCCGTGCGATCCCGCCAGCAGCAGCGGGGAGTCGTCCGCATGCTCGCCGATGATGCGCAGGTGCTCCAGCGTGCGGCCCGAAACCAAGGCCACGAACGTCTGCGGCAACCCCGCCAGCCGGTTCACCGCGGCCCGCGCCTGCGGGGTCAGCCGGACCTCCAGCGGCCGGTCCAGCAGCGGCGCCAGCGTGCCGTCCACATCGAGTGCGACCAGCAACCGCGGCGTGCGCGCCAGCTCGTCCAGGCTGCTCATTTCGCGCGTTCCTTTGCGTCGGCCAGCGCGGCCAGGAAGTCCTGTGACCAGTCCTCGACGTCGTGCTCGCGCACCTTCTTGCGCAGCGCCCGCATTCGCCGGCCCTGCTCACCCGGCTTCATCTCGACCGCCCGCATGATCGCGTCCTTGACGCCATCGATGTCGTGGGGATTGACCGTCACCGCACTGCCGAGCTCGTCGTGCGCGCCGGCGAACTCGCTCAGCACCAGCACGCCGCGGTTGTCCAGCCGGCTGGCCACGTACTCCTTCGCGACCAGGTTCATGCCGTCGCGCAGGGCGGTGACCAGCATCACGTCCGCGGCCAGGTAGAGCGCCACCATCTCCTCGCGCGGAAAAGCCTGATGCAGGTAGCGGACGGCGCTGTGCCCCATGGTGTCGAAATCTCCGTCGATGCGGCCGACGGCCAGTTCGATCTCGTCGCGCAGCTGCATGTAGGTCTCCACCCGCTCGCGGCTCGGGCTGGCCACCTGCACCAGGGTGACGTCCTCGACCGTCAGCCGGCCATCGGCCAGCAGCTCCTCGAACGCCTTCAACCGGTGCCGGATGCCCTTGGTGTAGTCCAGCCGGTCGACGCCCAGCAGCACCTTCTTCGGATTGCCCAAGCCGTCGCGGATCTCCTTTGCCCGCGCCTTCACCTCGTCGCTGGCGGCCAGTTGCTCGTAGGACTCGACGTCGATCGAGATCGGGAAGGCCTTGGCCAGCGCACG
>DAOSUG010000021.1:0-11575 GCA_035378545.1 Micropruina sp.
GACTCGGCCACCAAGACTCCGGCCGGACTGGGCTGGCTCGGCGCGCTCGGCGTGGCCCTGCTGGTCGTGGGCATCGGCGCGTCCCTCGGTGGACCGACGGGCTACGCGATCAACCCGGCCCGTGACCTCGGCCCCCGCATCGCCCATGCGGTGCTACCGATCCCCAACAAGGGCAGTTCCGACTGGGGCTACTCGTGGATTCCGGTGGTCGGCCCGATCATCGGCGGTGTGGCGGCCGGTCTGCTGTCGCACTCCTTGCTGCCGTGAGGCACAATCCGAGCTAGTACACAGTGCTGGGCGGCAACTTCTGGTGTCGCCGCCCAGCGCAGGGCACCATGTATGAATCCTCTACAACGATGTGGAAAGGCACACAATGGCTGAGAAGTACGTTCTGGCGATCGATCAGGGCACCACGAGTTCCCGCGCGATCGTGTTCAATCACGCGGGCCGTATCGTCGGCACAGGCCAGAAGGAACACGAGCAGATCTTCCCGAAGGCGGGTTGGGTCGAGCACAACGCGATCGAGATCTGGGACAACATTCGTGAGGTGGTCGGCATCGCGCTGGCCGACGCCTCGGTGAACAAGGACAACCTGGTGGCAGTCGGCATCACCAACCAGCGCGAAACCGCGCTGGTCTGGGACAAGACCACCGGCGAGCCCGTCTACAACGCGATCGTCTGGCAGGACACCCGCACCAACAAGATCATCGAGCAACTCGGCGGCGGCGACCAGGACAAGTACAAGGACCGCGTCGGCCTGCCGCTGGCCACCTACTTCTCCGGCCCCAAGGTCAAGTGGATCCTCGACAACGTCGAGGGCGCCCGCGAGAAGGCCGAGGCCGGCGATCTGGTCATGGGCAACATGGACACCTGGGTGATCTGGAACCTCACCGGTGGCACCGACGGCGGCGTGCACGTCACCGACGTGACCAACGCCTCGCGCACCATGCTGATGGATCTGAAGTCGCTGTCGTGGGACGAGAGCATCGCGGCCGACATGGGCATCCCGATGTCGATGCTGCCCGAGATCAAGTCGTCCTCCGAGGTGTACGGCCACGGCCGCGAGGCCGGCCTGCTCGGCGGCGTCCCGATCGCCGGTGACCTGGGCGATCAGCAGGCGGCCACCTTCGGCCAGGCGGCGTTCGAGGTCGGCATGGCCAAGAACACCTACGGCACCGGCTGCTTCATGATCATGAACACCGGCGAAGAGCTGGTGCCGTCCAAGAACGGCCTGCTGACCACCGTCTGCTACAAGATCGGCGACAACAAGCCGATCTACGCACTCGAGGGCTCGATCGCGGTCACCGGTTCGCTGGTGCAGTGGCTGCGCGACAACCTGCGCATGTTCGACTCGGCTCCTGAGGTGGAGCAGCTGGCCACTCAGGTCGAGGACAACGGCGGCGTCTACGTGGTTCCGGCCTTCTCGGGCCTGTTCGCCCCGTACTGGAAGTCGGACGCGCGCGGCGCGATCGTCGGCCTGACCCGCTACGTCAACCGCAACCACATCGCTCGCGCGGTGCTGGAGGCGACCGCCTTCCAGACCCGTGAGGTGCTGGACGCGATGGAGGCCGATTCGGGTGTGCACCTGGCCGAGCTCAAGGTCGACGGCGGCATGACGATGAACGACACCCTGATGCAGTTCCAGGCCGATCAGGTGGGCGTGCCGGTGGTGCGTCCGGTGGTGGCCGAAACCACCGCGCTGGGTGCCGCCTACGCCGCCGGCATCGCGGTGGGCTTCTGGAACGGCGAGCAGGACGTCATCGACAACTGGGCAGAGGACAAGCGCTGGGAGCCGTCGATGGACGAGGGCGAGCGCGAGCGTCTGTACCGGCAGTGGAAGAAGGCGGTCACCCGCACCTTCGACTGGGTTGACGACGACGTCAAGGAGTGACACCCTCCGCTGATGCGGCGATCGCTTGAACGAAGCGGGCCCGGCACCGGGCGCAGTTCCGGTGCCGGGTCCGCACGCGTGTTGGCGTTCTGCCTGTTGTTGGAGTTCTGCCGGCGGGGGGTGCACCTCGAATGGTGATCAGCCGGCGCGAGCGGTCGCTGGACACGCTGACCGCCCTGGCCCAGGCTTTGGCGGGCGAGTTTTCGCCTGCAACCGTTGCTGGAGCGCATTCTGCGCAGCGCGGTCGAGTTGCTGCACAGTGCGAGCGGTTCGCTGTGCCTGGTCGATGAGCAGGCCCACACCTACCACAAGGAAATCGACCTGGACGCGGGCTGCGAGACCGGGCGTCCACTGTCACTCGACGAGGGCATGACCGGCCTGGTCGTGCGTAGCCGTGGCCCGGTGATTCTTGAGCAGTACGCGCAGGTGCCGCGGGGCCACCTCGCTGCGGGTGAACCCCGGTACCACCGGGCGGTCATCGGCGCGCCGATCATGCTCGGCGACCAACTGATCGGGGCGCTGGTGGTGTTCGCCGGCGACGGCCAGCGTTACGGCTCCGACGACGCCCGGCTGTTGCAGGAGTTCGCCGGCCACGCCGCGATCGCCATCGCGAACTCGAGGGTGTACGCGATGGCTGAGGAGCGTGCCAAACAGGTGGCCGTGGCGGCCGAGCGCGAGCGTTCGATGCAGGAGGTGCACGACACGTTCGGACGTGGCCTGGCCACCGTCATGCTGCGGCTACAGGCGGCGCAACGGGCGGCGGCGTCCGGGTCTGGGGTGGCGGACCAGCTCGCCGCCGCCCAAGCAGCCGTAGACGACGCCCTGCGCGAAGGGCGTCGCGCGGTCTGGGGCACTGGCTCGCTCGGCATCGGCGACACTCGCACGCTCGACGAAGCGATTCGACTCGAACTCGATTGGGCCGCCGCGACCGCCAACCTGAACACCAACTTCCGGGTGTTCGGCGACCGGGGCGAGATCGCGCCCGAGGTGGGCATGCAGCTGCTGCGCATCGTGCAGGAGGCCCTGACCAACGTGGCCCAGCATGCGCGGGCGTCCGCGGTTCGGATCGGCCTGGTGTTCGGCACCGATGGTGTGGCCGTGATCGTCGAGGACGACGGGGTGGGGTTCGACGTCGAGGCGGTCCGGCAACGCCGGACCGGCATGGGCCTGGCGGGCCTGGTGTCCCGGGCCACGCAGGTGGGTGGCCGGGTCCAGCTCGAATCGACTCCCGGCTGGGGTACCCGGATCCGCGCCGACTTGCCCTATCGGCCCACGGCGGGCGAGCGCGACGGCGTCTCGCGCTGGCGGGTGGTGATCGTGCACGAACTGCCCGCCATGCGGGCCGGCTTGGTGCAGTTGCTCGACGAATCCGAGCCGGGGGTCCAGGTGGTCGCCGAGGTGTGTGACTCGCATCGGTCGGTGGCGGTGTTCTGCACGTTCGGTGGCGGGCCACTGCGTCCCTTGCTCGACCACGACGCACGTTGGGTCGACAATCCAGCAGAGAGAGCTCACCCAGAACCCACTCTTGACAGGGGATTTTAGGAGGCCTAACGTCCCACTCAAGAACCCCCTGGAGATGGAGGCACTATGTCGCGAAATGTTATACGCACCGCCGTTGTATCTGCGGCCAGCCTTGCGCTGGTTGCACTGGGCGCCGCTGCACCGGCACGCGCAGACGTCGGCGAGAACGGAACCAAGTACTGTGGGGGGTCGACCCCCTTCTCATACGTGCAGTTCAAGACGAAGGGCTACCGCTCGTGGGTAGCGCCGGGTAAGGGTACGCAATACGGGGAATCGGGCTCCACGAGCAGCTGGTACACCGGCTCACGGCAGGGCGTCGATGGTGGCGGCTCTTGGTTCGCCAGCGGTGCCACGAACCTTGATCAGGCATATACCAACGGGGTTTGCAAGAACTACGGCTGAGCAAGCTTCAGCAGTGGCAATGCGAGCCGTGCGGCTGTTGGGCGTGGCCGCTTGCGTGATTGTGACTGGGTGCGTCACTTCGGCGACTCCTAGTGGAAGCCCGAGTACCCCCAGCGTGTTCGTGGGCACCAGGACCGAGTACATGCAGGCTGTCGTCCAGTGCTTGGTGAAAAAGGGCGTGAGCGCACGGTTCGAAGTGGCCGAGGACGGAACCCCGAGGGTCGCGATGCCGGCGACCACCAAGGCACAGATTGATAGGAACAATGCGGCCCAGGAGGAGTGCAGGAAGGAACTCCCGCCAACGCCAGAACCGACCACGGATGCAGACTTTCGCGAGTTCTATGCGCATTTGAATGCTGAGGCAGCATGCGTGCGCCAGGAGGGCTACGAAACTGCGCCGGCGCCGTCCTTCCAAAAGTTTCTTGAGTCAGCGCGCGGCACCGGGATTGATTGGGATCCGTTCAGGGACGTGCCTCCCCAACTCGTGGACAGTGTGCGGGCGAAGTGCCAGACCGATCCGAACAAGTGGTGGTAGCCCCCCGGTTGGTCACGTGGTCGTTCGGATGAAATGGGAACGTTCACGGAACGCGTAGTTCGGTGAGCGGGTCACGACGTGCTGCGACGATGCTGGGTGGGATGGCTCCGGTTCCCGCGGCGGCACTGGTGAGTATCAGTGTTGCCGCGATGAAGTCCCAGCCAGGGAGGGGTTCTCCTCCGGCGACGAGCGCAGCCATAGCAATGGTTCCGCCGAGAAGGCTGGCGGCGACAGCCACGTAGAGAGTGCTGATGGTGACGAGCGCCACGATGAGTGACCGGGTCGCGCCGAGGGCGCGTCGGCGCCCAAAGTCCTTGCGCCGAATCATCACCAGCCCGAAGAGCAAGGCCCCAACGAGTGCTGCTAAGACAGTGGTGAGGGTAAGGGTCAGGCTCCTGCCGAAGCCGCCGAGCTGACCTTGGACGAGGGCGCGCAGACGGGCGATGTCGGGGGAGGCCGTGACGCTGACGGCGGATGCATCGAGGGGCGAAAGAAGGGCCGTGGTTGCGGCGGCCACTGCGGCTACCTGCTCGGGATGGCGGGCCAGTACCACGACGATCGCCACTTGTGGCTCTTGCTCGGCGGTCGACGGCTGGGGTAGCACAACCAACGGTTCAAACTGAGCCAGAAATGCCGGAGTGGTGAGTCGCCCGGTGACGTCGCAGACAGGGGTGCCATCGCTGGCCAGGTAGCCTGCGGCGTCCGGCATGCCTAACACGGTCAATGCTTGGGTGCTTGCGTAGCACCCCTCAGCATTGGTTGGGGAAATGTGGAGAGGGGTCAAGTCGGTGGCGTAGAGCGCCCTTACCGCCACAGACACGTCACCGCCGGTGCCGCCGTTGGTTGCGTCTTGAGCAGCGCCAAAGGCGCCCACCCATTCCGCGTCCTCGATGGTGTTCAGCCGCGCCACGACGGTGGTGTCGAGTCCGGCCTTGGGTTCGGCTCGCACCACTACGGCGCGGGAGCCGGCGTCGTCGATGCTAGCGAGGATGGCCCGCTCGGCGGCGGCCGTGCGTCCGGCGGTCAGCAGCACCGTGGCGCCCATACCTCCGACGAGGACGAGGGTGAGTATCGACGCGACTCGTTGTGACAGTGCCATCGCCCATGCTTCAGCGAGCACTTTGCGCCACCGTTCGGTTCGGGTCATCACAGGGGCACTGATCGGTCGCAGGCGCGCTCGAGGCGAGGGTCGTGTGTCACAACGATTACTGCTCGGCCGGTTTGGGAGTGGCGACGCATAGCGTCGATGACGCCGTCGGCGCTGGCATCGTCGAGGTTGCCGGTGGGTTCGTCGGCCAGTAGCACCATGGGGTCGTGCACCAGCGCGCGGCACAGGGCAATGCGTTGCGCTTGACCTCCGGAAATTTGCCCGGGTCTCCGTTCGGCGGGCACTTGAACACCCAGCTGTTCGATCAGGGCTAGGCCGCGTTCGCGTGCCGTTTGCCGGTCGAGGTCGCTGTAGAGGCAGACTTCGGTGATGTTGTCGATCACGGTTCGGGTCTGGTCAAGTGCGGCGTCCTGAAACACGAAGCCGAGCAGCCGGGCACGCAGCGCGGACCGCTGGGCGTCGGGGAGTCCGGAAACCGGCTCGCCCTTGACCAGAACTCGGCCAGCCCGGGGGGACAGCATCAGGCCCAGCAGGTAGAGAAGGGTCGACTTGCCGCGTCCGGAGGGACCGGTGATGGCCACCAGCTCGCCTGCCTCGGCAGACAGCGAGACGCCGGTCAGGATGCTGGGTAGGTTCTCGTAGCCGAATTCCAGCTGCTCGCAGCCGAACGCAGTCATTGCCCTGGCACTCGCACAGCCGTACCCGCCGCTAGACCTTCAACAACCGCCATACCTCGGGCTCGAGCCACGACTTTAACCGTCACCCTCTGTCCGTCAGCGGCGATCACACCGGGCGAACCATTCGCGTCGGACACAAGTGCTGCCAGTGGGACCACCACACCGGCGACTGATTGCTGCACTTCGGTGGTGCCCTTCAGCTGGGTCGTGCCCTGAAGAGGAACCTTGCCGCACTGCTCCCCGCACAAGGTCCTGCCTTCCGCAGCCCTCACAGGTGCCTTCACCGAGCCGTCCTGGGTCACGGTAAGCGGGCCCACCGATCCTTTCCATCGCTGCGTGCCGAGATCGACTGTGATCGCCATACCTTCGGTGACCTGCTTGGCTTGAAGGTCGCTGTACTGGACGGTGAACCTTGGCGCGCTCGCCAAGGCCTCGATAGCGGGGTCACCCGCTGACACCTGGCCGCCGACCGCAAACTTTGAACTGAGCGCGACCCGAACCGGCAGCGTCTTGACGAACAGCACGTCGCCCCGGTCTAGGCGTCCGGTTCCCGCTACACCAAGAGACTTCTGCCACGAACGCACCGCCCGCTGAACCGAAGCCGTGAAGGTCGATGTCGTCGAGGCAAGGAACTTCTTCGCCACCAGAAACCGCGTCAACTGAGTGACGTCTGCGCCGGACACCCCAAGGGTTAAGGCGCGAAAGGCGGGTACGGCACCGGGTAGCGCCACGACGGCCCTCTCATCAACCCGATACAACACGTCGCCGGCTTCGACATCTTCGCCGCGCGACACCAAAAGGCGCGTGATCGTCCCTGATGCCTGGTTAACCGCCACCTGGCGAAGTGGCCATGACGCAGTCACCACTGCGGCAACCGACTGACCTATCGCACCCTCCTTCGCCTCCACAAGCACATAGGTTGACTCGGCCGCCACCTGCTGTGGAGGTCGCGTAGCCACCGCAACGGCCCAACCGATCACGCCGCCTACGAGCAGGACCGCCACCGCCCATGCAAGAGCGAAGCGCACTCTCACCACTGCCCGACCCAATTCTCTTGCTTGCCTAGCCATTCGTGGGGGGCTCCTTTGCGGCGGGATTGCAGGGCACCGATTGGTCTGTCGGAAACCGATCGTTGCGTACCCAATCCATGCTTGGAATGTAGCCGCCGTTCGCGGCCGCCAGCCGAATCGCCCCGCCAATCTTAGGAACTTCACCGAATCACCCATACGGCTCGGGTGTCGTTGACCAGTGTCCGCCGACCCTTGTCTCAGCAATCTAAAGATTGATGAGACAGTCCGGGTGAGGTGCTGCCAGAGACGCCCATTGTGAATGTCCGAAGTCGGCTGCGCAGGTGACCTGCACGTTCGAGGAAGTGTGCAGGGGAGTTCGATCGCTCGGCGTGTCCGTACCCGTGTGCACGATCCGCTGTTGTTCCATTGTCGTGTGCACGAAGAAGCAGGCCAGGATGACCGGGTTCCTGAGCGCGGTCTGTTGACCGTCCCCGATGAGGTGTGGGCACTGGCGGTGCGCCGGGCGAAGGTGATCGGCCCGCTGGCCGCGGCGGGGACGGCCGGTGAGGAGGCGGTGGCGGCGGCAGCCGGGCAGCTGGGTGTCTCGCGCCGCCAGGTTTACGTCTTGCTGCGCCGGTGGCGCGAAGGCCAGGGCGTGGTCTCCGATCTGATCCCGGGGCGCTCCAGCGGTGGCCGCGGCGGGCAGCGGCTGGCGGTCGAGGTTGAGGAGGTCATCCGGGAGGTGCTGCGCAAGCACTACCTGACCCGGCAGCGGAAGACGGTGGCTGCGGTCCACCGCGAGGTCAGGCGGGTTTGCCGTGTCCGCGGGCTGCCGGTGCCGTCACGCGGCGCGATTGTGCGTCGCATCGCCGGCCTTGACCCGCACGCGGAGAAGACAGCCCGTGAGGGAGCAGACGCCGCTCGGGCGTTGGAGTCCGCCGGGGGGCAGGTGCCACCGGTGATCGGGGTGCTGGAGCAGGTGCAGATCGACCACACCGTGGTGGACCTGATCGTGGTCGACGAACGCCACCGGTTGCCGATCGGCCGACCTTACGTGACGGTCGGGATCGACGTCTATTCCCGGTGCATCGTGGGCCTGGTGACCACCTTGGAGGCACCCTCGGCGCTGTCGGTGGGGTTGTGCCTGGCGCACATGGTCACCGATAAGCGGGCCTGGCTGGAACGCCTGGGGGTCGAGGCGGCGTGGCCGATGGCTGGCAAGCCCGGCGAGTTGTATCTGGATAACGCCGCGGAGTTCAAGAGCGAGGCCCTGCGGCGGGGTTGTGAGGAGCACGGGATCACGCTGCGGTACCGGCCGCCGGGGCGCCCGCACTTCGGCGGGATCGTCGAGCGGGTCATCGGCACGCTGATGGAGATGGTCCACGAGCTGCCCGGCACGACGTTCTCCAACCCAGCCCAGCGCGGCAGCTACGACTCCGAAGCGAGGGCCACCTTGACAGTGGCGGAGCTGGAGAAGTGGCTGGCCGTGGCGGTGGCGAGCTACCACGGGCAGGTCCACGGCACGACCCGGCAGACCCCGCAGGCTCGTTGGGCCGCCGGCATCGAGCAAAGGTCACCGACGATGGTGGGCGACGAGACGGCGTTCTTGGTGGACTTCCTGCCGGTGATCCGCCGGACGCTGACTCGCACCGGATTCGTCATCGACCACGTGCACTATTTCAGCGACGCGCTCAAGCCGTGGATCGCCCGCCGCGGCCGGCTGGACCGGTTCGTGATCCGCCGGGACCCGCGCGACATCAGCCGCATTTGGGTGCTCGATCCCGATGGTGGGTCCTATCTGACGGTGCCTTACCGGACGCTGTCACATCCGCCGGTGAGCGTGTGGGAGCACCGCACCGCGGTGGAACGACTCCGGGAGGAGGGTCGGGCGCAGGTCGATGAGGAGGGACTGTTCCGGATGGTCGAGCAGATGCGCACTCTCATCGACACCGCCGCCGCGACCACGCGCAAGGCCCGCCGCGACGCTGAACGCCGCAGCAAAGCCGGTACCGCAGGTCCACGGGACAAGCCCGCGTTGGCGGCCCCGCCCGACGACACCTTGGCTGATGGCACCAGCAGTAGCCGCGCCGCTGATGCGGGGTCCGTGCCGCCGTTCGAGGTGATCGAGCAGTGGTGAACGGGGGCGGCTCCTGGGTCGGCGAGGACCACCAGGGCGATGCCCTGGATCATCTGCATGTGAGCGCTCAGGCGGTGGCACGGCTGCCGGCGGAGGAGCGGTTGCGGCACGTGCGCGCCGACCGGTGGATCGGCTACTCCCGCGCGACTGCGGCGCTGGAGCGGCTGGACACGTTGTACGCGTGGCCGGGTAAGCAGCGCATGCCTAATCTGCTGTTGATCGGCCCGACGAACAACGGCAAGTCGATGATCATCGAGAAGTTCCGCCGGCTCCACCCGCCCACCTCTCACGCCGATCGCGAACAGATGCCGGTGCTGGCGGTGCAGATGCCCTCCGATCCCTCGGTGATCCGGTTCTACGTCGCGCTGCTGGCCGCGCTGGGAGCACCGCTGCGCCCCCGCCAGCGCCTGGCCGAGCTCGAGCAGGCCACCTTGACGCTGCTGCGCGCGGTCGGGGTGCGGGTCCTGGTCATCGACGAGCTGCACAACCTGCTGGCCGGGCGCGGGGAGACCCGGCGCGAGTTCCTCAACCTGATCAGGTTTCTGGGCAACGAGCTGCGCATCCCGCTGGTCGGGGTCGGCACCCGGGAGGCTTACCTGGCGATCCGCTCCGATGACCAGCTGGAGAACCGCTTCGAGCCCTTCACGCTGCCGCGGTGGAAACCGAACGAAGGTGCCCGGTCGCTGCTGGCCAGCTTCGCCGCCGCGTTCCCGCTGCGCCGACCCTCGACCATCGCCACCGAAGACATGGCCCGCTACCTGCTCTCCCGCAGCGAGGGCACCATCGGCGAGCTCACCCACCTGCTCACCGACGCCGCGGTGGCCGCGATCGAGTCCGGTGAGGAGGCGATCAACCAACGAACCTTGCTCCTGGCGCCCTACGTCGGCCCCACCGAACGACGCCGAATGTTCGAACGCGAGCTGGCATGACCCGTCGCTGGCCCCTGCACCCGCCACCCGGTGAGGGTGAGGCGCTGACGTCGTGGCTCAGCCGACTGGCCGAGGTGTACGGCATGAGCGTCGAGGACCTGCTCCGGCACAGCCTCGCCGCACCGGGCGTGGACCTTGCCGACCACCACACCAGCGCCCTCGATCTGGACCCGCCACCGTGGCTGCTTCCCGCGTTGGCTGAGCGCACCGGCGAACCGCTGGGCCGGCTGCGCCAGCTGACGATCGCCGGCTGGGCGCCGTGGCTCCTGGACTCCCTTGACCCCGAGCCCGTTCCCGGGGCAGCGTTCGACACCTACGTCCGGCAGGACTCGGTGCTCCTCACCGCCAGGGAACGGCCCGGGCGGCAGGTGCCCGGCTGGCGGGCATGGTTGCCGATCGACCCCAAGCGCGGGCCGCTGCGCCGGGCCTGCCCGACCTGCCAGCGCACCGGCGCGGACGGCACCTTCGGTTTCACGCTCGTGTCCCAGCTCCCGCTGACCCTCAGCTGCCCGCAGCACAGCTGCCGCCTCGAACCCGCCTTCGGCGGCATGGGCGCTTTCGTCGCGTGGGAGAAGCCGGACACCCCCGCCCGCCCCGCACCGGCTGTCGTCGTCGCCGTGGACGCCCGCACCCACCAGGGGCTGCGCACCGGCGCCATCCTCCTGCCGCGTCGATCCGTGCACGTAGGGGTGTGGTTCCGGCTGCTGCGCACCCTCATCGACGAGCTGTCCACCCCACTCTCGGCGCTGCGTACCGGCTCCCGACGCGCCGTGAGGCGCATTTGGGAGATGGCCGATCAGGCCCCACGCGCCGGCATCACAGGTCCCTGGCGCCCCTACGAGGCACTGCTGTGGCCCCAGCAGCAGTTGCTCCTCGAAGCTGCCGCCGCCACCCTTGCCCTCATCGAGACCGGCGATATCACCGCCCACGGCACCCTCGCCCCGCTGTTGACGCCTGAGCCCCGCCGGCACGTCCCCGACGGCACCCCGCCTGCTCCTCGCGCTCGTGACTACTGGCAGGAGGCCAGGGACGCAATGAATATGGCGATCGCCCTCGCCCAGAAGGACCCTGTCGCCGCCCGGCAGCTGCTGGCCACCCTCACCGGCCTGACTCGCAGCGAGGCGACCTACCAACGCATTCGCGACGACCTGATCGCCCTCGGCGTACCGAACGACCACCTCCCACCGACGCTGGCCGAGCACGCATCCGCTAGACCCGGCAACGCCGGAAACGAATGTCACATCTCCCCAGCGATGGCCCGTTCAGAGGACTTAAAATAGGTGACAGGTTAAGTGACAGTACGCATGGCGTGTGGCTTCGTTCGCTTGGTGGCGGGGTTTTTGCAGCGCTCCGTGGCGGTCTTGT